>JBDTAT010000509.1:0-7033 GCA_039924505.1 Bryobacteraceae bacterium | reverse complement strand
TATGATCGGTAATTTCAAACGGTTGTTCGATCCGGACTGCCGGCTGAATCCGGGGAAGGTGTTGCCCACCGGGCGCGGGTGCCTGGAGATACGGCAGCCGCCGCTTGGAGTGGGCGCGCAGGTTTATTGAGGGTGGATGGAACCGCTTGCTGGCGTGCGCGGCTCGGTAGCGGCGCGGTGGCCGCAATTAAAAATGGCTCTGATAGAGTGAGATCTGTGGACGGAGTCATTGTCGCCGATAAACCTCGGGGTTGGACGTCGCACGATGTGGTGGATCGCGCGCGGCGGTTGACGGGGACACGCAAGGTGGGACATTTGGGCACGCTCGATCCGATGGCGACCGGTGTGTTGCCGTTGGTAATCGGACGGGTGACGCGGCTGGCGCAATTCTACCTGCACAGCGATAAGCGGTACGAGGCGGTGTTTCATTTCGGCTACTCGACGGATACGTACGACCGCGAGGGCCGGGCGACGTCGCCCGAGACCGAAGTGACGATTGACCGGACGGCGCTGGAGCAGGCGATCGAACGTTTTCGCGGACCGATCAGGCAGACACCGCCGCCGGTTTCAGCGAAAAAAGTGGCCGGGGTGCCGGCGTACAAACTGGCGCGCAAAAAGATTCCAGTGGAATTGAAGCCGGTGGACATTACGGTCCACTCGCTCGAAATAGTGGACGCATCGGGCGCAGAGGCGCGGGTGCGGATACACTGCTCGGCGGGAACTTATGTGCGGTCGATTGCGCACGATGTGGGGCAGGTGTTTGGATGTGGAGCGTTTTTACAGGAATTGCGGCGCACGGCGTCGGGCGAATTCACGGTCGAGACGGCGCACACGCTGGAGCAACTGGGGGAGCTTGCGGACGCGGGACGGTTGGACGACGCCGTGATTCCGCCAGCCGGCCTGCTGCCTGGATTTCCGAACGAAACGGTCGATATGGTGACGGCGGGGCAGATCCGGAATGGGCGCGATTTCCGCGTGTCGCCGTTCCACGTCCGGGGCGAGGCGCGGTTCGTGAAGGCGCTGTTGGCGAACGGAGAACTGGTGGCGATCGGCGAAGCGAAGCTCCCGAATTTGTATCATCCTATTCTCGTGCTGTAGGGACGGCACATTAAAATAATTTAATCGGCGCTTCAGTCCCCGTTCATGGGGTTTAGGTACCTTATAAGAATACCGTGCGGCTTCTCTACCGGATTCTCACTGCGGGTGTTGTAGCAACAGGATGCGTCGCGATCCTGGGGCAGGCGCAGGACAGCGCGGCTCCGAAGCCGGAGAACCCGCCACCGGCAAAAGTGGAGGCAGACTCATTTTTTTCCGGTTCGGTGACGGAGCTTTCGAGCGTCAAGATTACGGTATCGAAGGTCGTGCTGGGCCGGCCGGCGGTGAAGCACATGTTCGTCATTACGCACGAGACGCGAATCGAAGGGAAGTTGAAGAACCGGGTGCGCGTTACCGTGAAGTTTGTCACGGGCGACGAGGGCGACGTGGCGACGGTGATCCTGGTGCGGAGCACGCAGCGGGGCAAGTGACGGCATTCGAACCACTGCGGATAGTGGTGGTTTTGGGTGGCATACAGTATTGAGTGTTCAACGCGCTTTACTTTTGCCGAAACCCCGGTTAGCATAGAGTCAACCCCCGAGAATAGAAGACTGAAGGGACTCTATCTTGCTTCGATTAAAGCGTGTAGAAATCCAGGGTTTTAAGTCTTTCTGCGACCGCACGGAGATGCGGTTTCATGGGAGCGGAATTGCCGCCATCGTCGGCCCGAATGGATGCGGGAAGTCGAACCTGAGCGACGCCATCAGTTGGGTGCTGGGTGAGCAATCGGCCAAGACGCTGCGCGGCGCGAGGATGGAAGATGTCATCTTCGCCGGGACGCGGGACCGGAAACCGCTGGGCGCGGCATCGGTGACACTGACGCTGATGGATCCAGCGGTTCATGCGACACCCGAGATCGCGCGAATGGAGACTACACTGGCGGAGGTGAATCTCAGCGCCGGCGAGGTTCCCAACGGCAACGGGGCCAGCGGACACGGAATTAATGGACATGGGACGAATGGCCACGCTTCCCTTGGTCCGGCGGCGCGGGGGGCGACGGGGGGCGCGGCGAAAGGCGAGATTACGATTACGCGGCGCCTATACCGGTCGGGCGAAAGCGAATATCTGATCAACGGACGGATCGCGCGGCTGCGCGATATTCAGGACCTGTTCATGGGAACGGGCCTGGGGCCTGAAAGCTACGCGATTATCGAGCAGGGACGCATCGGCCAGATTTTGAGCAACAAGCCGCAGGACCGCCGCGCGGTGATTGAAGAGGCGGCGGGCGTTACGAAGTTCAAGACGCGGAAGCGGCTGGCCGAAGCGAAGCTGGAAAGCGCGAAACAGAATCTAACGCGCGTGTTCGACATTCTGGAAGAGGTCGGCCGGCAGGTGAACTCGCTGAAGCGGCAGGCGTCGAAGGCGAAACGATATGAAGAGCTGCGGACGGAGATGGTGGCGCACCTGCGGGTGGCGCTGACGGGGCGGTACCAGGCGCTGGAACGAACGGCCACGAAGATGGCGTTGGATCTGAACGCGGCCGCGCAAGAGTTCCAGGCTCTTTCGGCCGCGGTGGGAGAAAAAGAGCACGAGCAGGCCCAGCGGCAGGAACAATTCTACTCGACGGAGCGGGAGTTGACCGAGGGCCGCAAGAAGCTGGCGGATCTGCGATTGGAAGCCGAGCGGACGCGGGGCCGGTTGGAAAATCAGGCCAGGCAGATCGGCGGGATTGACGAGCGGCTGGCTCGCGGCGAGACCGAAACACAGGACATTGAGGCACGGGCCGCGCAAGTGCGGCAGGAACAGGAAACGCACGCGCTGGCGGTGAAGGAACTGGAAGAGCAGACGGAAGCGGCGCGGGCGCGCCTGGCGGCGAAGAACCAAGAGCGCGACAGCCGGCAAGCGGCGCTGCGGCAGCGCGAGCGCGACATGGAGAGCGCGCGGCAACAGGCGCTGCGGCTGTTGGGGGAAGCTTCATCGCTGCGGAATCAACTGGCGCAGATCGACGAATATCTGGCAGCTATCGAGCGCGATACGGCGCGGTCGGCGCGGGAAGAGCAGACGGCGTCGGGCGATTTGGACCGGCTGAACGCGGTGAAGGACGATCTATCGACGCGCATTGCGGCGCGTCAGCTTGAGCTGCAGTCGATTGCGGGACAGCGGCGGGAGGTGGAAGAAAGCCTGTCGGCGCGGCGGTCGATGGTCGAGGAGACGCGGCGGGACCTCGAGAAATTGCGCGGCGAATTCTCGCGGCAGAAGGCGCGGAAGGAATCGCTCGAAGGGATTCTCTCGCATCGCGCCTACACAACCGAAGCCGTGAAGGGCCTGTTTACAGCGATTGAGCAGGGGCGGATGGAAGGCTTGCGGCCGGCGGGTGTGCTGGCCGATTTTGTGGAGGTGACGGACGCCACCTACGAGAAAGCGGCGGAGGAGTTCCTGCACGAGGAGCTCGAGTATGTGGTGGTTTCCAACTGGGAAGAAGCGGAGAAGGGGATCGAGCGGATGCGCTCCGACCTGGATGGCCGCGCGACGTTCCTGCTGCATCCGGAGGCGGGCGCGGATGCGCCGGCGGGGTTGGCCGGACCGGCCGAGGGCGAGGCGGGCATCGCCGGCCGGTTGAGCAACGTGCTGCGGTTTTCAAACGGATTGGCCGCCTCTCCCGCGGGATTTCTGCCACGCTTGGAAAACTGTTTTCTGGCGCAGGACCGGGATACGGCGCGGCGTCTGGCGGTCGAATATCCGAATTCCTATTTCCTGCTGGCGGATGGCGTCAGCTATCACGGCTGGGCGGTGAGCGGCGGCAAGAATACGGGCAGCGGTCCGCTGGCATTGAAGCGGGAATTGCGCGAATTGATGGGCTTGGTGCACGTGACCGGGACACAAGTGGAGGAGATGTCGTCCTCGGTTGCAACGCTTGAAAGCGACATCGCCGCGCTGAGCGAGGAGTTGGAGCGGCTGCGCGGGGTGCAGCAATCGCAGGAAAAAGACGCGCTGGCGCTGGACCACCAGAACCGCAAATTGGCCGAGGAATACGCCAACGCATCGTCGCGGCTGTCAGTGGCGCGGCTGGAGCTGGAGCGGCTGGGGCGCGAGCGGGCGCGGTCGGGCGAGCAGCGCGAGCGCAACCAGCAGGCGGTGGGGGGAAAAGAACAGGCTCGGGTGGTGCAGGAACAATCGCTGGCGGACGCGCGCGGCGAATGGGAACGGCTACAGGCGGAGTTGGCCGGCATCAATGAAGAACATGCCGCGTTGCGCGCGGATCTGGCGGGTTACGAAGAACGGCGGCGTTCGGTGCGGGCCACCGAGGAGCGTCTGGAAGCGCAGATGCGCGAGTTTACGCGCCGGCGCGACCAGTTGGCGCAAGAGATGGAGCGGATGGGCGTCGACCGGGCGCGATTGCTGGCAGATAATATCGAGTTGGACGCGCGCGCGGTCGGGCTTGGTGAGGCGATGACATCGGCCGATGCGGCGGTGAGGTCGCTCGAGGCGTTGGCGGAGACGATGCGGGCGTCGCTCGGCTCGCTCGAAGAGACGCTGCGGGCGCTGCGCATGGACGCGCAGGCGGCGCAGGAACGGCGGTCGCAGACTGAACTGGAGCTGGTGAAGAAACAGGAAGCGCTGAAGTATCTGGACGAGACCAGCCGCAAGGAACTGGGAACTCCGGTGGCTGAGATGGCGGCGGGAGAAGAGACCACGCTCGACGAAGACGCGCTCGAGGAGATGGAGCGGAAATACCAGGAAGTGCGGTCGCGGATTGAGGCGCTGGGACCGGTGAACGCGCAGGCGCTGGAGGAATTTCAGGAGGCGCAGCAGCGGTACGACTTCCTGAACGCGCAGCGGCAGGACCTGCTCGATTCGATTCGCGACACCGAGAAGGCGATCCACGAGATCGACGCAGAATCACGGAAGCGTTTCGGCGAAGCGTTCGAGGCGATTAATGCGAACTTCCGGGAGACGTTCAAGACGCTGTTCGCCGGCGGGTCGGGCGAAATGCGTTTGACGGATGAAGCGAACATCGCGGAATCGGGCATCGACATCGTGGCGCAGCCGCCGGGCAAAAAGCTGCAGAACGTTTTGCTGCTATCGGGCGGAGAGAAGTCGTTGACGGCGATGTCGCTGCTGATGGCGATTTTCCGCTATCAACCGAGTCCGCTGTGCATACTGGACGAGATCGACGCGCCGCTGGACGAGGCAAACATTGTCCGGCTGACGCGGCTGATCAAAGACATGTCGACGCATACGCAGTTCATCGTCATTACGCACGCCAAGCGGACGATGGAAGCCGCGCAGGTGCTCTACGGCGTCACGATGCAGGAGCCAGGCGTGTCGAAGCTGGTAGGGGTGAAATTCGATCCAACGCCCGAGCCGGCCGAGATGGAGCTGGCGGCGGTTTAGCGGGATCGCGCGATGCGAACATTCTCTACGGGAATTTGATGTGTTGCGTTTGGGAGGCCCCGGCGGAATTTGTCAGCGTTACGTCGGCGGCGCCGACTTGCGTGGAATCGCCGGCTACAGGGAATGTCGCGCGGAGGGCGAACGATCCGCCGGCCTTGGTGGTGGCGAAATAGCCACGGAATCCGGCGGTGGAATCGACTGTAATAGCGGCGGGACCGAGGGCGCGGTTCGAGCGATCGTAGAACGTGAAGGCCATCACCGACGCGGTATACGTATTGTCGTAGCCGGTGATGGTGATGTCGAGATCGCCTACGCGGCTGACGCCGTTGATACTATCCACCACAATGGGCGCCGGGGAGACGGTGAGAACCTTCTGCACGGTCTGGCTGCCGAGTGTCAGGGTGAAGATAAGATCGCCAGCGGTGGTCCCGGTTTGAAAGGTGACGCTCGGTTGGCCGTTAAGTTTCGCGACGCTATCGCCTGGCGAGACGCCGACGGTGGCATTGGGGCCGGTCGTGAGAAAGACGACGGCCGCATCGCCGGTGGCGCTGGGAGCCGACGGTTTGAACGCTAGCGTGAGCGTACCGTTGGCCGATACCTGCGATTGAGAATCGAGCGGGATGGATACGGTGCGCTGTTGAGCGCTCGCGTAGGCTCCGCTGTCGAAGACGATAGAGGCGTTCGGCAGCGGCGGATCGAAGCCGGAGCCAGTCAGATGAAAGACGCGCTGATCGATAACCAGCGTGCCGCTTTGTTGGGTGGGGGCGGGCGGCTGAAATTTAATCTGTAACGCCGCGGAAGCGCCGGCGTTGAGCGACGCCGGAAGGGTGAGGCCAATCGGACCGGTGAAGGCGGCGCCGGTGATGGCGATGGAGTTGACAGTGGCTGACGCGGCGCCGGTGTTCGTGATGGTGAAGCCGAGGGTAATGGGCGTGCCGCGCTGGGCGCGTCCGAAATCGATGGTGGCGCCGGAGCCGAGCGGGTTCGGCGAGCCATTCTGGAGCAGAGCGATGGTGGGCGGCGCAACGGCGGCTCCAATGACGATGACGTTGATCGTGTTGACAGCGAGGCTGGCGCTGTAGGAGCCGGTGGTCGTGGGCGCGAACTGAAGATAGAACTCGACGAAGTTATTGGGGGCGATATTGGTTGGCAGAGATGGCACGCTGGAGATGGTGAAGCCTGCGCCTGCGATGGCGATTTTCGATAGTGTGATGCCGGCGGCGCTGGTATTGCGAACGCGGAAACGCGTTTGTGACGTGTCGCCGACGGCGGTGGAGGCCGCATGGAAGACAGCCGGGACGGGCGTTTCGGTAGTTCCGTTGTAGGTGAAAAGCTGAAGTTGCGCGAACGCGGGCGTCGAGAGAAGCAGCGCGAAATAGAGTAGGAATTTCACGGATGTGGACCTCTATTGCAGGGGTTGGGCCTGTGGCAGTTGATAGATTCGCTCGCGGCCGCGAGTGAGGCGGAGGGCGAACTGCCGGCCATGATTTTGTTCGCGAATGTGGATCCAGCCGCCGGCCATCGGCTCCATGGAATCGATAGCGATGGCAAGCATATGACGGACCTCAGATCGATCGCGGCGCCGGAGAATCAGCGCGGTGGC
>JBDTAT010000508.1:0-7031 GCA_039924505.1 Bryobacteraceae bacterium | reverse complement strand
CTGGATTTTCCTCGGAATTAAAAATAACGACGTGATAGCCGCCTGGCTCCAGGCGGCACGCAACGCCTTTGGCAACCTCGGCGAAGAAGGAGTGCATCAAGTCGGGGATGACCAGTCCGACTAAATGTGTGCGGCGGGTGACGAGGCTGCGGGCGATCCAATCGGGCTGATAATTCAGTTCCTTCATGCGCTTCAGCACGCGGGCGCGGGTCTTCTCGCTGATGTCGGTGTGATTGCGGAGAGCTTTGGAGACGGTCATTAAAGATACGCCAAGATCGTTGGCGATATCCTTCATGCGGACGGACACGGCGTCTCCTCGGAAACCGGCGCAAAACGGAGTGCGGCGCGAAATGGTTTCCGCCCCCGACTATCGTGCGCGCCGCACCCTTTGCGCTCCTCAGAAACCGGCGCAAAACGGCGTACGGCCGCAGCGTGTTTCCGGTCCAGAGGAAGGACGCCGACGCGTCCTGTGCGCTCCTCGGAAATTCGCGCATAACGGAATGCGGCACGAAATGGTTTCTGCCCCGGACTATCGTGCGCGCCGCACCCTTTGCGCTCCTGTGAGCAGGTGGATGGCATGCTCGTACCGTTATCGCGCAGGCTTTTCGCTTGAGTCAAACTGGGGCGGCGGACTATAATGCCGGTTTCCCGCATTATTCCTACTATATCGAGGAGCGTGAGTGAAACAAATTCTGGCGGTGGCGATCCTGGGGACGATGTTCGCGTGCGGGATTCCCGGCGCGGATTTGACATTGTGGTATCGCCAGCCGGCGGCGAAGTGGACCGAGGCGTTGCCGGTCGGGAACGGGCGGCTGGGCGCGATGGTATTTGGCGGAGTGGCGGAAGAGCATCTGCAATTGAACGAAGACACGGTCTGGGCGGGAGAGAAGCGCGACCGTGAGAATCCCCGGGGACGCGCGGCGGTGCCAGAAGTGCGGCGGCTGCTGTTCGCCGGAAAGCCGCTGCAGGCGGAGGCGTTGGCGGAACGCGATATTATTTCCATTCCGAAGCGGCTGCCGCCGTATCAGACGCTCGGCGATTTATGGCTGCGTTTTTCAGGGCAAGAGCAGGCTACGGAGTACCGGCGGGATTTGAATCTGGATAGCGCCGTGGCGCGCGTGACGTACCGGGCCGGCGACGCGCGCTATATGCGCGAGGTGTTTTCTTCGGCGCCCGACCAGATGGTGATCGTGCGGCTGACCTGCGACAAACCGAACCGGATTTCATTCTCGACGACGCTGACGCGGGAGCAGGACACGACGACGAGCGTCGAGGGATCGAACCGCGTTGCGATGGCGGGGGAGGCGATTGCGCGGGATGCCCGGCATGCCGATGAGCGCAAAGTGGGAATGAAATTCCGGGCCGTACTGCTGGTGGCAAATACGGGCGGCGCAGTGCGGGCGGACGGGACGAATGTGGTGGTGGAGGGCGCGAACGCCGTGACGTTATTTCTGGCGGCGAGAACGAACTTCCACGGCGGCGATCCGGCGGCCAAATGCGAGCGCGATTTGCGGCGAGCGCAAAAATCGTATGGCGATCTGCGCGCGGCGCACGTGGCGGATTATCAAAAATATTTTGAGCGCGTTCACTTCCGGCTGGCGGGAACCGCCCCGGATCTGCCGACCGACGAGCGGCTGAATCGTCTGAGGAGCGGCGCGGAGGATTCGCAATTGGCGGCGCTGTACTTTCAATTTGGCCGCTATTTATTGATTTCGAGCAGCCGGCCCGGGTCGCTGGCGGCAACGCTGCAAGGCATCTGGAATTATCAAACGGCGCCGCCGTGGGACAGCAAGTACACAATCAACATCAACACGGAGATGAATTACTGGCCGGCGGAGACTTGCAACCTTGCGGAAATGCACGAGCCGCTCTTCGATTTAATCGACATGGCGCGCGAGGATGGGCGGCGCGTGGCGCGCCAGTTGTACGGAGCGCATGGGTTTGTGATCCACCACAACACCGATATCTGGGGCGATGCGGTGCCGATTGACGGCGTAGGCTCCGGCCTGTGGCCCATGGGCGGGGCGTGGTTGAGCTTGCACCTGTGGGAGCACTACGATTTCAGCAGGGATTACGAGTTTCTGAAGAATCGCGCGTATCCGGCGATGAAGGAAGCGGCCGAATTTCTGCTCGACTATCTGGTGGACGACGGAGAAGGGAATCTGATTACGGGGCCATCGATTTCGCCGGAAAATCGCTATCGCATGGCGGATGGGACGGTGGCGAAGTTGTGCATGGGACCGTTCATGGACACCGAGATTACGCGCGCGCTATTTACGCGGGTGATCGATGCCAGCGGAATTTTGGGCGCGGATGCCGAGTTCCGCGAGAAGGTGGCGGCGGCGCGGCACAAGCTGTTGCCGTTTCGCATCGGCAAGCACGGGCAGTTGCAGGAATGGATGGAGGATTACGACGAGCCGGAGCCGGGGCACCGGCACATCTCGCAACTGTTCGCGCTGTATCCGGACGATCAGATTACGCTGCGCGGAACGCCGGACCTAGCGCGCGCGGCGAGGGTGACGCTGGAGCGGCGGCTGGCGGCGGGCGGCGGCGGAACGGGTTGGAGCCGGGCGTGGGTGATCAACGACTGGGCTCGCCTGGAAGAGGGCGATCACGCGTATGACAGCTTGATGGTATTGCTGAAGCATTCGACGCTACCGGATTTGCTGGACACGCATCCGCCTTTTCAGATCGACGGCAACTTTGGCGGGACG
Source organism: Bryobacteraceae bacterium (assembly GCA_039924505.1). Taxonomy (GTDB): domain Bacteria; phylum Acidobacteriota; class Terriglobia; order Bryobacterales; family Bryobacteraceae; genus JBDTAT01. The sequence goes on along the minus strand of JBDTAT010000508.1, from coordinate 4,317 downwards.
GCGGGGATTGAAGAGATGCTGCTGCAGAGTCACGCGGGCGTGATCGCGCTACTACCGGCGCTGCCGGGGGCGTGGCCGGAGGGATCGATGACAGGGCTGCGCGCGCGGGGGGCGGTGGGCGTGGATCTCGAGTGGGCCGGCGGAAAGGCGGAGCGAGTGGTGCTGCACCCGGATGTGGATGGCGCGCGGACATTGCGTGCGCCGCGAGGACAGCGCATTACGGCGGTGATTGCGGACGGGAAGAAAGTGGTGTTGAAGCGGGAAGCGGACGGGACGGTGACGGTAAAATTGACGCACGGGAAAGAATACGAGGTTCGTTTCTAGATGCGGCTTCTCAGAAACTTATGCAAAACGGAGTGCGGCGCGAAACCGTTTCTGGTTCGTCTGGAGGAACGCGCCGCACTCTTTGCGCTTCCGATGGTGTTGCTGCTGTGCGCGGCCGGTCTGTTTGGAGCCGATGCCAGCGGCAAGCCGTATGTGCTGTTGATCGGGCTGGACGGGTTCCGGTTCGACTACGCCCAGAAGTTCGATGCGAAGAATATTGCGGCGTTTCGTGACCGCGGATCGTCGAGCGAAGCGCTGATCCCATGTTATCCGTCGCTGACGTTTCCAAATTTCTATACGCTGGCGACGGGCCTTTATCCCGAGCATCACGGAATCGTGGCGAACAAATTCTGGGATCCGGCGCGGAACGCGGAGTTCGATTTTAATCGCACTGGAGAGGATGGCTCCTGGTACGGCGGGACGCCGGTCTGGGTGCTGGCCGAGCAGCAGGGGATGCGCACGGCGGCGTATTTTTGGCCGGGGACGGGCGGCGAGATCCAGCACGTGCGGCCGTCATTTTTCTATCCGTATGACGGCGCCACGACGGATGAAGTGCGGGTGCGCCAGGTGCTCGACTGGTTCCGCTTGCCGGAGGAGCAGCGGCCGCATCTGGTGATCGTATATTTTCCCGATGTCGATGCGGCGGGGCATAAGTACGGACCGGACAGCGCTGAGGAGCGGGCAGCGGTGGCAAAAGTGGATGGGACCGTCGGCGGCCTGCTGGAGTCGCTGCGGGCGATCGACCGGCAAGTGAATGTGGTGATTGTGTCGGATCACGGAATGCTGACGGTAGAGCGCGGGATTGAGTTGAACGCCGCCGATTTTGACGGATTCCGCGTAGAGGGGGATGGATCGATGGTGATGCTATATTCGGCGGACCGCGCGCTGGTTGAGAGCGCATATAACAAATTGCGCGGGAAGAGCGAATTGTACGAGGTATACCGGCGCCGCGAGACGCCCGCGGCATGGCACTATTCCGGCAATCCGAGAATCGGCGATTTGTTGTTGGTGGCGAAGGGTCCGTACACATTCGTTTTGCCGAAACACGCGCCGCCGAAAGGGATGCACGGGTATGATCCGGCGGAGTCTCCGGCGATGCGGGGGATATTTTATGCGGCCGGTCCAGGTGTGCGCGCGGGAATGCGCCTTCCGGCGTTTCCGAATACGAATGTGTTTCCGTTTCTGGTGAGGTTGCTGCGGCTTAGGCCGCCGACGCAAATGGATGGGATGGCGGATGGGCGGTTGCTGAAATAGCGGAGCCGCCGTGTCACTTACAAGCGCAGAGGGTGCGGCGCGCACCGCAAATCCAACCAGGAACATTTTCGTGCCACACTCCGTTTTGCGCGTGTTCCTCGGAAGCAAGGTGTGAGCGCAGCAAGCACCCATACACTCCGAAATTAGCGATTCTGTCGCCTGTCCCCGAATTAGCGGTCCGCCCGATTTGCTGCTAAGATCGTCTCTACATGCGGCTTTTGCTCGCACTGGGGATTCTGCTGGCTCCGTCGCTGATGGCAGATGACAACCTGCCGCTCGGCGAGCGTACGCGCCAGTATCTGGTCGATCTCATACGGTTGGACACCACCAACCCGCCCGGCCACGAAACCCGTGTCGCCGATTATCTGAAACAGGTCGCCACCGCCCACGGCATCCCATGCGAGCTGCTCGGCGGCGATGCCAAGCGCCAGAACTTCATCGCTCGTCTGCATGGCGCGGGGCATGGACGCCCGCTTTTATTGATGGCCCATAGCGACGTGGTTCCGGCCGATCGCGCTCAGTGGACCGTCGATCCGTTCAGCGGAGAACTGCGCAACGGTTTCATTTACGGCCGCGGCGCGCAGGACGACAAGTCTCTGCTCGCCGCCGAGCTCGCCGTGCTGGTCGAGATCAAGCGCCGCAACATTCCGCTGAATCGCGACGTCATTCTGCTCTCGGAAGCCGACGAGGAAGCCGGCTCCACTGGCATCCAGTGGCTGATCCAGCACGCATGGCCCAAAATCGACGCCGAATTTGCGCTGAACGAAGGCGGCTACTCGCTGGAAACCAAGGACGGCAATCGCGTCTTCAATATCCAGACCACGGAAAAAGTTCCCACGCGCATCATTCTCACGGCGCGCGGCACGGCCGGCCACGCCTCCCTGCCGCGTCCCGATAATCCGGTCGTCCGCCTTTCGCGCGCCATCACGCGCCTGGTCGACGCCGACGAGCCCGTGCGCCTGAATACCACCACGCGCCACTATCTTCGCGAGATGGCGCGGATCCCGGCGTATCAGTGGTTGCAGCCGCTGCTCGCGCGCCTGGAAGGCCCCGGGGCCAATGCGGCCGCGAACCAGATCCGCGCCCGCGATCCCGAGATCGACGCCATGCTCCGCACCACCGTCTCGCCCACTATGCTCGAAGCCGGCATGAAGATCAACGTCATCCCGAACGTGGCCGAGGCGCAAGTAGATGTTCGCCGTCTGCCCAACGAAACCCGCGAGGAAGTGGTGAGCCGCTTCCGCCAGATCATCAACGATACGGCGGTTGAAATCACTCTTGCGCCCGGTCAGCAGATGCCCGCCACCGAACCGAGTTCGCTGACCACTCCGCTATACCGCGCCATGGTCCGCGCCATCGACAAGATTTATTCGCAGGAAGCCGTCGTCATCCCGTACCTCAGCCGCGGCGCCACCGACGGAGCCTATCTGCGGGCCAAGGGCATGGCCGTTTACGGCGTCCCGTTATTCCTGCGCGAGCCGGGTGAAAGCCGCGCTCACGGCAACGACGAACGGATCACTCCGAAGAATCTCGAAGACGGCGTCGAACTGCTCTGGCAAATCGTTCTCGAATCGGCCGGCAACGGCTGATTACTCGTACTCCAAAGCCTCTACCAGCGAACCCCGCACCGCCGCCTCCGCCGGACCGATGGCCGCCAATAACGCGGATGCCAGAATCACCGGCACAAGCTCCAGCGCAATCCGCGCCGGATACTCGTAGTCCAACCGCACTCCCGCGATGTCGCGCCGCGAAATCTCCAGACTATAGTGAAGTTGAATCGCGCCCAACGTCAATCCCAGCGCCAGCCCCACAACGCCAATCGCCAGCGCCTCCATCCAAACCGTCCATCGCACCTGCCGCCGCAGCCCGCCTACTGCCTGCAGCACTCCCAGTTCCCGCCGCCGGTCCACAATCGAAACGGTCAGCGTATTCACGATCCCCAGCACCGCCACCAGCACGGCCACGGCGATCTGCACGTACGTCAGCGCGAACCACTGGTTGGTCAGCCGCAGAATGTAGTGGCGCACCTCGCCGTTGGTCAGCACGAACAGCCGCCTCACGCTCCCATACTTTTCGAGAATCCGCCGCTTCACGTCCGCCTCGGATGCGCCCGGTTTCAAGTACACGCGGAACAGGTTCACCGAATCGTCGTTCCAGTACTGTATAAATAACCGGCGGTCCATCAGGAGACTGCCCTGTTGATCGGAGTAATCGGTTACCACGCCGGCAATCGGCAGCCGCAACACACCTTTCGGCGTCGGGATGTTCACAACATCGCCCAAATGATAGCCGTGCAGCAGCGCAAAATTGTCGGACGCAATCACCGCTTTGCCCGCGGCCACCATCCGGTACATCCGCACCGCGTCACCCGCCACGGGCGGCAATTGCGAACGGCGCTCCAACTCTCCCACATCGGCCGCCACCAGCATAATCGGCGCGCCGCCAATCGGCACACGCGCATCCCGCACGAACTGCACCTCGGCGATACCGTCGATGTTCCGCAGCCCTTCGCCAATCGACGCTGGGAAACGAAAACTGCGTGCCGTCAAGCTCTCCGAAGGCGTTACGAACAAATCCGGATTCAGCGCAATATCCAGCCACTTCGCAATGGAGCTGTAGCTCGCCCGCGCCAATCCGCCGAGCGAAATCACCAGCGCCAACGCCAGCATCAGCGCCGCCACCGCGCCCGAAGTGCGCCGCGGCGACTGGATCAGGCTATCGGCCGCCAGCGTTCCTTCC
>JBDTAT010000507.1:0-2587 GCA_039924505.1 Bryobacteraceae bacterium | reverse complement strand
GATACAGCTTGTGGATCAAGAAGGACGGGGCGCCGGATCCGGGCGTTCAAATCCCAATTCCAGGTCCTGGCGCGCCTCCGTGGGGTCCGCCGTTTGTGGGCACCACGTGGATCGGGAATCCGGGCGGCGATGTCTGCCCTTACACCACGCTAATCCCGCCGCCGACGGACGGTATTCTTGCGCTGCTGGATATGCGCCGGCTGGACGACACCTGCAATCCCGGCTTCTATCCGATTTTGACATTGAAGCGCGGGGAGTGCTGCGGATACGTCATCACGCTGCTCGTGTGGGACAATTCCATTTGTCCCGGCTTGCCGGGCGGGCGCCACCAACTTCAGCATACTTTCCCGGTTTGCCTTTGCAACCACGTCGGCATCACACCGTAAATGCCGTGCCCGGCAATACCATGCACGATGCGGAATTTTGCATCCGGTTCGTTCTGGCCTTGCTCGCCACTTGGCGTATTACGCACCTGCTGGCGAGCGAGGACGGCCCCGGCGACGTTATAGCCCGTTTTCGAGGCTGGATCGGAAGCGGGTTCTGGGCGAAGTTGATGGACTGTTTCTACTGCCTCAGCTTCTGGGTGGCGGCGCCGATGGCCTTTTTTGTATCTCGCGAACCGCTCGATTTGTTTTTTGTGTGGCTGGCGCTTTCGGGCGCGGCTTGCCTCCTCGAGCGCGGAGGGCGCGAACAGCTTATGATTGAACCCATGTCACAACCAACTGAAGGAGACCACCACGATGTGCTGCGGACAGAAGCGGGCAACGGTGACGCAGGAAGTCATGAAGCAGGCCGCCACACGAACCGTGAACAATAACCTGCCCCGAAGCATGAGCGCACCGCAGCCGCCTGCCGGGCGGTCTTCCTCCTTGAAGGTGCGATATCTGGCGAAATCGCCGATTCGCGTGCGGGGGCCGGTCACCGGGACGGAGTATGAGTTCTCCGCCGCCAATACCGACCGGTTAGTAGACGCCCGCGACGCCGATTCCCTTTTGCGCACGCGCTTCTTCGCCCAGCCCCGCGATTGATCTTCAACGTCCGACGGGAGCGGCAGACGGAGCGTGTTTCCGGTGCTTTGAAGGGCGCCGCCGCGGCCTGTGCGCTTTTCACCTGGACAACTTCGACCGGCTCAGGAAACTTCGCGCCCCCCGTCCCGGCCGGCGATCGCCTGGCGTGCAAGCAACTTCGGGTCAAGCTTGCCCATCAGCCGATCCACCTCGTCTTTTACAACCCGGTAGCATTCACACGCGCATGCTTCCAGGCCTTGTCGATCCAGTATCCGGATGTGGCCGCGAGAGTATTGGATTAACCCGGTCTCCTGCAGACGGCCGGCCGCCATCGTAACGCTCTCACGGCGTCCGCCCAGCATGTTGGAAATGAACTCGTGAGTCATCAGGATTTCGCCGGACGGGACTCGATCATGGCACATTAGCAGCCAGCGGCAAAGGCGCTTTTCCACGGAGTGGAGGCGGTTGCAGGCGGCGGTCTGCGAGATCTGAATAATCAGCGCCTGCGTGTAGGCCAGTAGCACCCGCTGAAATGCGCAGCCGCGGGCGAACTCCTCCCGCACAATCTTAGATGTCATCTTGAAAGCGGCGCCCGCGATCTGGACGGCAATGCGGTAAGGCGACGTGTCCCCACCCAGGAACAGAGCGACCCCAAACGCTCCGTCGTTTCCCGTAAGCCCCACTCCCGCGGTCGATCCCTCTTCTACCGTGTAGAGAAGCGACACAACGCAGGTGGTAGGGAAGTAAAGGTGCTCCTGGTGGCCGCCCGGTTCGCGCAGGACTTCTCCCAGCGAGAGCGTCACCGGCTCCAGACTAGGAAGGAGCCGCCGGTACTCATCGGCCGGCAGCGCAGCCAGAAGGCGGTTTCCCGCCGGGACCGGCGTTGTATTGGACGGCGGCAAGCGGAGTCAATCCTTCAGTCAATCTTATGCGGCTGAGGGGCCAATTTTCAAGCTGGCGTAAACGCTCGATCACTAGGACCGCAGCACGGTGAGGATCTGCACGCGCCGCCCTCGCGCACAACGGAGCGCGGCGGCAGCGTGTTTCCGGTCGGGCAGAAGTCGCGAAGGTGCGCTTGTTGACGCGCGCGGTGCGGCATAATCAACGCGCTGCGGGGCCGCAACGGCGACGGAGCGGTTTCTACCATGGGGTTTAGCCGTGATGAAACGGCGTCTTCGAGGACCGCCGCTCTGGTCTTGCGCACACCCGCCCGCCTCGTAGTAATGTAGGGGCAGAGACACATGCGTATCCTGGTGGTGGAAGATGAGAAACGAATCGCGGACTTTCTATCGCGCGGCCTCGAAAGCGGGGGGTACGCCGTGGACATCGCGGGCAACGGTGCCACCGCCTTCGAACTGGTGCATGGCACCGAGCACGACCTCATCGTGCTCGATTTCCATGATGACGCCGAGATCACAACGGCGCGACACGATCACTAACTCGGGGAAACCGGTGGACCGGGTGTCGGGCCGTCCAGTACTCGTAGACGCGGCTCATCCATGTCGGCGGGGCCAGGAAAATGGCAAATGTTTCAGTTGTTTGTCTTTTGTTTCGTGCGAGAACGCGTCGGCGTTTTTAGC
>JBDTAT010000506.1:0-3102 GCA_039924505.1 Bryobacteraceae bacterium | reverse complement strand
AGGGTGACATCGATCGCATCTTTAATCGTCGTGCTCTCGCCGCCAGATGTTTCGGCTTCGAGTGCCTGCTCAATCTGCTGCTTCAGCTGGTTGAAATGCAGGCCAAGTGCTTTCCGCGCCTCTGGGGGAGCACTCTTCAGCCATGCATCGCTGATGCTTTTCAACCGACCCTGCTTGCGACCCAGCCAGCGCAGCCGAAATTGTTCCCGCTCCTCCGGCGTGCCAAGCGCAGCAGTCTCCTGCGCCACCTCCGTGCGGAGTGCACCGAAAGCCCGATCAAGTTGATCCGGCGAATAGCTCTCTAAATTTGGGATCCGCGTGGAAGACATTGCTTTGTTGAGAATAAATGACAGAGGCGGGAAATACCGATTTCTAAATATCGAAAATGCCTCTTTGTCGCGTCTCGACATCGTGGTCAAATCGGGAAAGGGAGAAAACATTGAGAACCATCATTTTTTTGCTGGCAGTGGCAGGCATCGTAGTCTCATCTCTGGCATGGCAGATCCACTATTCCAATAAAGTTCAGCCATGCGACATCAACGCCCATTGGGACTGCGGCATCGTGAACCACAGCCGCTATTCCATGATTCGTCAGGTTCCCGTGGCAGCGGTCGGCGTCGCCGGATATCTTCTGATTGCCCTGCTGGCACTGTTTCGCAAGCGCCGCTGGACCCTGATCTTCGCGCTCATCGGCCTGGGATTTGCCCTCTATCTCTCCCACATCGAGGCTTCGATTCTGGAGGTCTGGTGCCTCTACTGCGCCATCTCGCAAGGCATCATTGCGCTTATTGCGATATTGGCGGCGGCAGACCTCGCCCGCGGTTCCAGGACTAGGCCGGACTCAGCCAGCGCCCGGTGACAACCTTGGTGCCCCAACAACTAAAGGGCACGAATAGTGTCGACACGATTGCGCTCTTGAGCGTGTACTGACCTGACACTGAATTTGCAGATCGGCACCCAGTTCCGTTCATCGCGAATCTTCCGGCGTGAGTTGTCCGGCAGACGCGAAGTCTCCGAAAGGACACTTATGAAATTAAGCACTTATCTCGGTGCCTGTCTTACGGCAGGCACATTTCTGCTTGCTGGAACCCTGGCGCTCGCACAAACTTCCTCCGCGGCAAGAGGAGCGCACCCGCGCGATGCGGCCAGCGGACAGTCCTCTGGCCGGATGGCTCAACCCAGCCAGGCTTCCGGCATCGCCATTGATCACGCCGGCGGCAACGGCGTCGCGCGCATGGCTGGCACCCACAACTCCTCCAGCAACCCCCAGGCAGCTCAGAATAACAATTCCGGCGAGAACCCGCTCTATGAGCCAAAGAACAACGCGAACCTCAAGCCGAAAGCGGGAGGTTCAGACGTTGTGGAGTACAAGGACCCCGAAGACATGACCACACGCTACCGCCCAGGAAACAACAAATCGGCGGCCAATCCCATCGCCGTTGATCATGCGGGCGGCAACGGAGTCCAGCGCATGGATGGTGGTCATGCCGCCAGTGGCCGGGATGCCGAATCCGCCATGGGCTCCGGAGCATCCGCCGCTGCGCAAAAAAAGAAGCACCTGGCAGGGGTCAAATATGAAGACCGCACCAGTGGCGGCGGCAATCAGATGCAAACACCACACACCGCCGCAAGAGGCTCCAGGCACTGATTCTGGCGGTTTCGAAAAATACGACGGGAGGTGATCCCCTAACAAAAGGAATCACCTCCCGTATAGCCACTCTGCCGATGGTTCAGCGGAAACCTTTTACTTGTGTCGCCGCTTGCAGCTTTGAATTTACGCAGCCTTGCTCAATGCGCTCTTTGCCTGTTCCGCCAGCACCGTAAATCCGGCCGCATCCTTCACGGCAATTTCGGCCAGCACCTTGCGGTCCAGCTCTACGCCCGCCACCTTCAAGCCGTGGATCAGTTGCGAATAGCTCATGTCATTCAGCTTGGCGGCTGCGCCAATGCGGACAATCCAGAGTGAACGAAACTGGCGCTTCTTTTCCTTGCGTCCGCGATAGGCGAACTTCAAGCCGCGTTCAACGGCTTCTTCGGCGGCCTGGTACAGCTTGGACTTGGTAAGGAAGTAGCCGCTGGCGCGCTTCAGGATTTTTTTGCGATATTCTTTGCGTTTATTGCCACGTTTGACGCGAGGCATAGGTGGTTTCTCCTTTTTGCGTTTCGTTGTATGCGGCTGGAGGCAGGAAGGTCTTCTGGACCCGATCGCCTCTTCACTCGCTTTTACTTGCTCTGATCTCTCGGAATTTCACTTCCGGGGGCCTCGAACGCGTGCGGGCCCAGGCTTTTCAGCCGATCAGGCGTAAGGAATCATGCGCAGCACCTTTGGCAGGTCGGCAGCCGAGACCATTGCAGATGCGGCAAGATGCCGCTTGGTCTTGGTAGCCTTCGAGGTAAGAATGTGCCGCATGAAGGCCTGGCCACGCTTCACTTTACCGGTTCCGGTCTTCTTAAAGCGCTTGGCCGCGCCTTTGTGCGTCTTCAACTTCGGCATCGTAAGTCCCAATCTAAAAACAGTTTTACCGCTTCGATCAGTATACGTGAGCGCGATACCGGATGCCAGAGACAAATCCCGGCCCTTGGAGCCGGCTTCCGCCATCTTCACACCCTATTTTACCGGAACGTAATCGTTGATTGTTACAGCCACATTGGCGGAATGCTGTAGGGTGCCACTGGTCCCTGTCACGGTGACGGTATAGGTCTGCGACTTATCCTCGATCCCGATGTTGGCGCACCCCATCATTCCAGAGCTCGCGGCAACGCTGAGCAGGATAAACGCCAACAACACCACCGCGCGCGGCATCGATTTCAGCCGCTTGCGCAGCCCGGCAATCCCCAGCAACGGCAATGGCAGCAGCAGGAACCCATATCGCATCATGGAAGTTCCACGCCCTCGGCCCTGCTCCCCGCGCAGCAATTCTGCATGGCTGGCCGCAGCCACAATGGAGAGCGTTGCCGTGGACGCGCCGGTGCTGCCGACCGAGACAGTCCCCGGTGCAATGTTGAATGTCGCTCCAGCGGGAAGTCCCGTGGCCGCCAGCACAACCGAGCCGGTAAATCCGCCCGTCCCCGTCACGGCTATCGTGTACGTCGCCGTCGAAC
>JBDTAT010000505.1:0-5699 GCA_039924505.1 Bryobacteraceae bacterium | reverse complement strand
GCGCGGTGACGGCGTTCGAGCCGTCGCCGAACATAGGCTTCTCTTCCGTCGCCTGCGTTTTATTTTCCTGATTCCCGCTGGCCGCGCTGCTGGCATTTTGTTGACCTTCAACCGGAAGGCCACGCTGGGCCAGCAACTGCATGGCGCGAGTGATGGGAATACGGAGGGTCTGGTTCTGCTCATCGACCCAGGAATAGTGGTTCAACATCATATCTTCCCGGGCGTGCATATCTGCCACATCCAGATTGCCATCGTCGGTTTCGAGCCGGGGGTTCGGAAATCTTTTCACCATCTGCTGCAACTGTTCCTGCTGAATCCGCGGATCGGAGACCATATTGGCCGATTTCACGCCGGATAGCTGGCTCCACTTATTGGTGGGCCCGTCCTGCCGGGCAAGTTCCATATTGATCAGCTTGCCGATACCGAAGGCGAGGACGAATACAACGGCCAGCGACGCGCCCATGACGACGAGGAACAGGGCTGTGTCGCGGACGTTGGCGTCCGTGGTCTCGTAGCCGGGGCCTCGCTCATCTTGCTTGTTCGTTTTGTGGGGATCATGCGTGTGCATGTTCAGACTCCAGAATTCCAGGCAGATGCGGATCGTTCAGCGGCACCAGGCCGCGAGTGCGCAATGTGGTGAAGAAGTAGACCAGCCAGAGGGCCGTCATGGCTGCAGGCACGAAGATGTATTGCAGCATGCCGAAGGTGAAATGGAGATTGCGGCGCTCGTCGGCAAAGGTCGGCGCAATCAGCCACCAGGTGTCCCAGAAGCGGGCGAAGAGCATGATGCAGCAGACCGTCGCCAGCTTCCTCTTATTGCGCTTGATTTCGCGCGAGAGCAGGAGGAAGAAGGGCAGTACCCAATGGAAGACAAAGTCGAGGCCCGCAACCGGTCCCCACCCGCCGGTAATGCGGTCCATGTACCAGCGGATTTCCAGCGGGAGATTGCCCGACCAGATGATGAGGTACTGGGAGAACGCGATGTAGATGTTCAGCATGACGAAGGCGAAGCAGAGGCTGCCGAGGTCATGCTGTTCGGTGACACGCAGGATGGAGTGGATGGGCTCATACTGCGACAGCGCGAGCGTGACCAGAACCACCAGCGCCAGCGCGGCGTATCCCTGGGACACGAGAAACAGGAATCCGTACATCGAGGAGAACCAGGTTGGGTCGAGCGACATGACCCAGTCCACGCACATGCCGGTTAGGACAAGCGAGTAGATGACGAGGCCGGCGCCACTGAGATTTTCAAACCGCTTCTGCCAGAACCAGTTGCCGTGGCGCGTGTCGGAGTCGCGCTGCAGCGACCACTTGTTCAGGAAGTAGGTGAAGATGGCGAAGATGATGAAGTAGACGATGCCGCGCGTCCAGAAGCCGGTAAAGCCGTAAAGGTGCAGATAGGGCCGCTTGTAGGCGATGGCGTGGGCCTGCATTGCGTCAATGACGCCGGCATGAAGGGCCGCCTTGGGATCGGTGATGCGTGCCCAGATGTAGAGACGCTTGGCGAAAAACGCGATCGGCAGAAACATGAGGAAGAGCAGCGGCAGGGTGCGGCTCATCGCTTCCAGCGGACGGCGAATCAGCAGGCCCCATTTGCCGCCGGTGGTCCACTGCAACATGAGAATTGCGAGGCCGCCGATGCAGAAGCTGAGGCAGATCATCAGGCCCATGAGCCAGCCGCGCAAGACGTAGTCGAAGTTATGGCTGATGAGCAGATCGATGACCGCGAGCACCGCAAAGACCGCAGTGGCGACGATCGCCCGGCTGCGCCAGCGGAGTACCGCGGCGGGCGCGCTCAGGTCCGCGGGCAAACGATTTTCGTGATATCCCAATTCCATACCAGGTCCCATTCCAGATTCCATGCTTATCCGTTCCGCCCCATACTGATACCCATTCCGCCTACTTGCTTCCCCTGGCGGCCGATCGTTTGCCGGCAACGCCATGGTTCGGAGCTTCCGGCCCCTTCGGCTGGTTTGCGCCCGGCTTGTTCGTCGCGGCAGGAACCATGTCTCCCGCGCTGGGAACGTTGGTCAACTCCGGCAACGTCCATCCCTGCGGGAAGTTTGCCGCATAGCCCATCTGCTGGGAGACTTCTGCCAGCGTTTGCACGTTGGTTCCCGCAGGAACATCCTGCAGCGCGGCGTGCTGGCTGAGTTGCAGCGCCCGGATATAGGCCGCGATGGCCCAGCGGTCCTGCGTGTTGATCTGCGCCCCATAGTCCGGCATGGCGCCATAACCGTGGCTGATCACATCGAAATAATGGCCCAGCGGCTCCTTGAGAATGCGCGCTTCCAGCAGGTCGCCGGCAGGCTTATAGCCGCGCTCGACGATCATGCCGCGGCCGTTGCCGACCCGGGAGTGGCAGGGGGTGCAGTAGATGTTGAACTGCTCCTGGCCGCGCAGAAGCACGCTCATGTTCACCGGGAAGGGCATCTTATCCTGGGCCACGTTGGCGATCACGCCGGTATGGAAATAGTCGTCGGCATTCTGCTCGCCGCGAGCCACGGTTCCCTCCACCTGCGGACGGACGGAGCGTCCGTTGGCGAAGAAGCGGCTTCCGCGCTGGGGAACCATTTTGGGCTCGTCCTGCATGTCCTGCCGGCAACCGGCGGCCACAATCATCAGGGCCACGGCAGCGGTCGCAAGCGTCCAGCGAAAAATTGAGTTTGAGGAATACATAGGCATGGCTTTAGTGCTCCACCTCGACAACGGAGACGGGACCGAACGACTCCAAAAGCGAACGCGATTCCGCGATTGCAAATTTTGGATCGTCCGCCTCCAGGCAGAGAAAGAATTTGTCGGAGCTTGCGCCATTGCGAAAATTGGGCGCATTGAAAACTGGATGGTAAGGCGCGGGCAGCCGGTTCAGCGCCAGCATTCCAAAGCCGGCGGAGAGTCCCGCCCACAGGATGGTCCACTCGTAGGCCGGAATAATGAACGCCACCCAGGAAAACTTGCCGCGTCCGGCGACATTGATTGGGTACGCCCAGACGGAGATCCAGGTCTCAAGCAGGAACATGGCCAGGCCGCCCAGAATGCCTCCGAGAAGGCATACCCTCGAGACCGCCCGTTCCTGGTGCTCATCGAAACCGATGGCCTCGGCGGCTTCTTCAACGGGGTAGGGCGTGTAGCAGTCCATGCGCCGATAGCCTGCGTCATGGGAGGCCTTGGCCGCCAGGACGAGTTCGCTCGGCGTATTGAATTCGGCAAGCAGGCCGTAAATTCCTTCGCGCACCGGCATTATGTGGTTACCTCCGGTTTCTTGCCATCGATCTCAGCTCCGGGCAGCAACTGGCGAATTTCCGACATCGGGATCATCGGCAACAGGCGGATGAACAGGAAGAACAGGAACGTAAACAGTCCCAGCGTGCCGACGAAGGTCATGTAATCCCAACGGGTGGCCCGGTAGGTGCCCCACGAGGATGGCAGATAGTCGCGGGTGAGACTGGTGACGACAATCACGAACCGTTCAAACCACATGCCGGTGTTGACGATGATCGAGAGAATGAACAGGTACGCGACATTCTGCCGCAGCCGCCGCGACCACAGCGTGGAGAGCGGGATCAGGATATTGCAGAAGATGAGCACGATGTAGGACCAGCCCATGGGACCGAAGATGCGGTTCCAGGCCATAAAGAATTCCCACTTGTCCGCCGAGTACCAGGCGTAGGCAATGTCCGTCATGTAGCCATAGGCCACGATGAAGCCGGTCGCCAGCATGACCTTGCCGCAGTTATCGAGATGCCGGATGGTGATGAGGTCTTCCAGGTGATAGAACTTGCGGATCGGAATCGCAAGCGTGAGCACCATGGCAAAGCCGGAATAAATGGCGCCCGCGACGAAGTACGGCGGGAAGATAGTGGTATGCCAGCCGGGCATGATCGCGACCGCAAAGTCGAAACTGATGACGGTGTGGACGGAGAGAACCAGCGGGGTGGCGAGGCCGGCCAGCAGGATCGACGCGCTTTCATAGCGCATCCAGTGCCGGGTGGAACCGCGCCAGCCAAGCGCCATCTGGCCGTAAATGAAGCGGCCGAATTTCGATTTGGCGCGATCGCGCAGGGTGGCCAGATCGGGAATCATCCCGACGTACCAGAACACTACCGAAATCGTCGCATAAGTCGAGACCGCGAACACGTCCCACATCAGCGGGGAACGGAACTGCGGCCAGTAGTTCATGGTGTTGGGATACGGGAAGAGCCAGTAGATGGCCAGCCACGGGCGGCCTGTGTGGATGACCGGGAACATTGCCGCGCAGATCACGGCGAACAGCGTCATCGCTTCCGCAAACCGGTTGATCGAGTTGCGCCATGTCTGCTTGAAGAGCAGCAGGATGGCTGAGATCAACGTTCCGGCGTGGCCAATCCCGATCCACCAGACGAAGTTCACGATGGCGAATCCCCACGCAACCGGCATGGTGATGGCCCAGATGCCGACGCCTTTGAGGAACAGCCAGGCGACCGCGACCAGCAGCATCACCGTGACGCCGCCGGCAAGCGCGAAGCCAAAGAACCAGCCCAGCGGCGTGTGCGGAGTGAGCACAATGCGCGACAGCTTTTCCGTGACGGAGCGGAACGTGTGCCCGGGGGCAATGACGCGCTGCTCTCCCGTCTCCGGGTCGATCATCGGATCGTGATGCTTCGGGTCTGGAGGCAAGATATCTTTCGTGGCCATGCTTAAATGCGACCTCTTCAGTTCGCCGAGGTTTCCCTCACTGCGTCAGGCTTCAATATTCCGTAAGAGCAAATTGCGCTATCAGGCGTTTTCCATCAGCTCCGGGTTGGGATTGACCACCCCGGCGATGTAGGACGTCCGTGGACGCGTGTTGAGATCGGCAAGGACGGTGTAGTTCCGCTCCTGCGCTTTGATCTTCGACACGCGGCTGTTTTTGTCATTGATGTTGCCGAACGTGATGGCCTGTGTCGGGCATGCCTGCTGGCAGGCCGTGACGATTTCGCCATCCTGAACGGCGCGGTTTTCCTTGTCCGCCCGAATTTTCGCCGCACTGATCCGCTGCACACAATAGGTGCATTTCTCCATGACGCCGCGGCTGCGGACGGTCACGTCCGGATTGCGCATCAACTTGTACGACTCTGTCGTGTAATCCGAAAACAACAGCCAGTTGAAGCGGCGCACCTTATATGGGCAGTTGTTGGAGCAGTACCGAGTGCCCACGCAGCGGTTGTAAATCATCGCGTTCAGGCCTTCCGGCGTGTGCACGGTGGCACCGACCGGGCATACCTGCTCGCACGGGGCGTTCTCGCACTGCTGGCAGGTCATCGGCTGGAAGTAAGCCTTGGGCTTATCGAGGTCGCCCTCGAAGTAGGTGTCGATGCGGATCCACTGCATGTCGCGGCCCACCTGCACCTGATGTTTGCCGACGACGGCGATGTTATTTTCCGCATAACAGGCGATTACGCAGGCGTTGCAGCCGACGCAGGAGTTAAGATCGATCGACAGCGCCCACTGATAGCCCTTGGTGTAATCCCATTCGGGGAACAAGGTCGTGCTCTTGGGGGGTGCGGTTTCGTCTTCGAGGTCGGTGGCAAAGCCCGGATTCTTCTTGTATTCTTCCAACGTGGCGACGCGGATGATACCGCGCTGTTCGGCTTCGCGGCCTTCCAATGAATGCGGCGTGGTATCGGGATGGGCCTCCTTCGCCTCTTCCTCGAACCCGTATTTCCGCGCGAACAGGTCGC
>JBDTAT010000504.1:0-3891 GCA_039924505.1 Bryobacteraceae bacterium | reverse complement strand
CGACCGCGTGCGTCTGTTCGGGACATTGACGCACTACAACTCGGCCAGTCCACTGCAGACGACAATTCCAGGACCGCTCGAAAGCTCGGTGGGACCGGATATGTCGACGGGCTACCAGGCGGCGCTGGGATACACCCATACCTGGACGCCGACGTTTTACACCGATGCGCGAATGGGATTCTTCCGGAACAACAGTGAGATTGTTCCGCCGAGCGCCGGCTTGAATGTGGCGCAGGTCTACGGAATTGCGCGGTCCGTCGGCGGCGCATCGCCGCAATTCGCGATCAATGGGTGGCCGCAGTATGGATTGAATACGAATACGCTGCGCAGCCAGATTGATAATAATTACCAACCCAGCATCGCCGCGACGAAGGTGTGGGGGAATCATCTTCTGAAGTTCGGCGTGGATCTGCGGAAAGATGAATTTAACATTTACAATCCGGGAGGCACGGGAAACAGCGGGTGGTTCACGGGGCGGTACACGTTCACCGGTGAAGTCACCTCGGCGACGCACACCGGCAGCAACCCGGTAAATGCGCTGGCGGATTTTCTGCTCGGCGACGTAAAGACATCCGGCTATGCGCTGCCGCAGCCCCCGGCAGGCCGGCGCAACTATAACCTGGGAGCATTCATCCAGGACGATTGGAAAGTGAACCGGAAACTAACGCTGAACCTGGGATTGCGTTACGAGTACGAGTCGCCGATGACGAGCTCAAATAATATCTATTCGAGAGTGGATCCGGTGAGTGGGAACGTGCTGTTCGCCGGCATCAACTCGTCGGGCGCCCTGAATCTGAGCGCGAGCAAATTCAATTTCGCGCCGCGCGTGGGCTTGGCGTACAGCGTGACGCCGAAGACCGTGATCCGGTCGGGATTCGGAATTTTCTATAGCCAGATCTTCTCCGACCTGGGCGCGCAGGTGTTGTTCCCCGGCTATACCATCAGCCAAGCGTTCTCCAACCTCGGGACTGGAGTGGCGCAGCCATTTTCGCTTTCGCAGGGGATGCCGCTGATTGCCGTACAGAATCTGCACGATCCGCAATCGACATTGGCGCAGTTCAGCCCGTCGAATCCACTGTCGGCCAGCGCATCGTTCGCGCAAGCGGGGCCGCTGCCCTACGCGATGGAATGGAATTTCGGCGTACAGCAGGAATTGGCGCGAGGGCTGATTCTGGAGGCAAATTACGTGGGATCGAGCGACGTCCATCTGCCGCTGAATCTACCGAACAACCTCGTGCCCTTCGGGGAGGCGACGGCGATCGCGCGAGTGAACACGACCGTGAACACACAGAACCAGCGGCAGTTCCCGAATGTGGGCGGATTCAGCGCCATCAGCATGGCGGGTCATTCCTCATACCACGCGTTGCAACTGACGGCGCGGCGCCAATACACGACGAATCTGGCGTTCGTGGCGAACTACACATGGTCGAAGGCGATTGACGACGGCGACGGGCTGTTCAGTTTCTCGCAGCCGGAGGGGACAAACGTGGGGCAGTTCCCAACGCTCTACCGGAACCTGGACCGCTCCGTAAGCGAGTTCAACCGGCCGAACAATTTCACGGCGGCGATTCAGTACCGGACAACCGGGCCGAAGTGGCTCCGCAATATCGAATTCGACCCGATCCTTACGGCGCGCGACGGCTTGCCCACAACTATCAATCAAAACAACCTGAATCCGGCCGCCAGCCAACTGCGGCCGGACGTGATATCCAATAACAGCATATACGCGGCGAATCCGGCTCCGAACGGCACAGGTATCCAGTACCTGGCGCCCGTCAATTCGGCGAATTTCCCGCTGGGACCGGTGGGGCCGTTGTTCACGGGCAGCGGCGCAAACCGGACGCTGGTGTTGCCGGCGGGCATCGGAACCCTGGGTCGCGATACGGTCCAGACACCCGGTGAATTGGATCTGGACCTGGCGGTGAGCCGGAAATTTCCAATCGGCGAGCGGTTCAAACTGGAGTTGCGGGCGGAGGCCTTCAACATTTTGAACCACACGAATTTCGACGCGCCGAATACTTCGCTATCGGTGGTGGCCGATCCGAAGACCGGACAGGCCGTGTTTAATTCGCCGGATTTCGGCTTGATAACGGGAGCGCGCGCGCCGCGCTTTCTGCAACTTGTAGCGCGATTTGAATTTTAGGCCGGAGAGAATGAAAATTGCCGTGCTGGATGGCCGCGGAATTGCCGCGGACGATTTGTCGTGGAGGGACCTCGACGCGCTCGGATCGATCGAAATCCACGACCGTACCGCCGAGGAGCAAGTGGTCGATCGCGCGGCGGACGCCGAAATTATCTTGACCAGCAAAACGCCGATTCGCGCAGCGGCACTGGAAATGCTGCCGAAGCTGCGCTACATCGGTGTGTTGGGGACGGGCTACAACGTGATCGATGTCGCGGCGGCCACGGAGCGCGGCGTTGTGGTCACCAACGTCCCGGCGTACGGAACGGCGTCGGTCGCGCAGTTTGCAATCGCGCTGCTGCTCGAGCTGTGCCATCACGTCGGCCTGCACGCCGATGCAGTGCGGGCGGGGGAGTGGTCGCGAAGCGCGGATTGGTCGTTCTGGAAAACGCCGCAGGTGGAGTTGAGCGGGAAGACCATGGGCATCGTAGGCTTCGGCCGCATTGGACGTGAGACGGCGGCCATCGCGCACGCACTCGGAATGCGTGTGGTGGCGGCCGATGAGCATCCACACAATGCGCCGGAGTGGCCGTATTTTCGATGGCTGCCACTGGAGGAGTTGCTGGCGGAGGCGGACGTGGTCAGCCTGCATTCGCCGCTGACCCCAGAGACGACGGGACTCATCGACGCGAAGCGCCTGGCGGTGATGAAGCCGGGCGCGTGGCTGATAAATACATCGCGCGGACCGCTGATTGTGGACGCGGATCTGGCGGCCGCGTTGAACGGCGGAAAGCTCGCGGGAGCGGCTCTGGATGTATTGTCGCTGGAGCCGCCGCCGCCCGGAAATCCGCTGGTGGGCGCGCGGAATTGCATCGTGACGCCGCATATGGCGTGGGCAACGAAAGAGGCGCGGGCGCGATTGATCGACGCCGCAGTGCGAAACGTAGCGGCATTTTTGCGCGGGACGCCCGAAAACATGGTCAGTTGAAGCCTTACAGGGGAAGCGTGAGCCGGGCTTCGCAGCCTGGGCCATCCGGATTGTTCCACAGCGTGAGCGCACCGCCGTGCGCCTCGGCGATCTGCCGGCTGAGCACGAGTCCAATACCCGACCCACCCGGTTTGGTGGTGAAGAACGGGACGAAGAGATTGGCGGTGTTGGCGAGGCCCGGCCCGCGATCGCGCACCCAGACTTCGAGCTGAGAATGATGTTTCGACCACCCGACGTCGACGGCCGCGCCGCTTTCAAGCGACGCATCGACGGCGTTACGGATCAAGTTGATGAGCAGTTGTTCGAGTTGATCGCGATCGCCGTGAATGGCCAGATCCGGCCCCGCGTGAATTAGTGGGTGCAGGCGGGTTTCAAGGCGCACCACCTGATTGACCCACGCGCCGACATCGAGCGGCTGCAACTGCGGACGTGGAAGACGGGCGAGGCGGGCGTAGGCGCCCATGAACCGGCTGAGCGCCTCGGAACGCGCGGCAATAACGGCCAGGCCGCGGCGCATGTCGTCCTCCCAATCGCCGGCGCGCGGCTGCCGGACCAGAATATTTTCGAGACTTCCGGCGATGGATTTGATCGGCGTGAGGGAGTTGTTCAGCTCGTGTCCCAGGACGCGCACGAGGCGCTGCCAGGCGAGCAATTCCTCTTCGCGGAGAGGACGGGTGAGATCGGTGACAACCAGTAATTGATGCGGCAGGCCGCCTTCGCGAAAGGTGGTGCGGCTGATACCCCAGCGTCCGGCGCCGCCGGGAAACGTTCGCTGAATAGT
>JBDTAT010000503.1:0-3746 GCA_039924505.1 Bryobacteraceae bacterium | reverse complement strand
ATTATGCGCTGGCGCTGATCGAGCATTTTTGGTGCGCGCCGTATGCCGAGGTATTGCGCGCCGCCACCGGCTCGCTGCTGTTGGATCTCCACAATATCGAGAGCGTGCTTCAACGCCTTAGCGCGCGCGGCGAGAAGTGGCCGGCCGCCCTGGCCTTCCGCCGTTTCGCCGAGTCGTACCGCACAATGGAATCGTATTGGCTGCCGCGCTTCCACCGCGTGCTGGTCGCTTCAGATGACGATGCGCGCATCGTGTGCGGTATCGCGCCGCACGCGCATACGCTGGTCTATCCCAATACGATTCCATTGGTGGCGGCCCCCGCGACGCCCGAAGCCGACGCGATTGTCTTCAGCGGCAACCTGGAATATCATCCGAACCTGGCGGCCGTGCGCTACTTCCGCGGCCACATCTGGCCACTCGTGCGCGAGCGCCACCCCAGCGTCGAATGGCGCGTCGTCGGAAAGAATCCGCGCGTGGTCGAGGCGTTGCTACGCGGAGACGCGCGCATCCGGCTGGTGGGCCCGGTCGAAAACGCGGTGGAGGAGATAGCCAGAGCGAAGGTTGCGGTCGTCCCGCTGCTCGCCGGCAGTGGAACCCGCTTCAAGATTCTGGAAGCGTGGGCTGCCGGGCGCGCGGTGGTATCCACCTCGATTGGCGCCGAGGGTTTAGGCGCGGCCGCAGGTGAGCATTTGTTGGTGGAAGACGACCCCCGCGCCTTCGCCGGCGCGATATCGGCGCTCCTCGATGACCCCGATTTGCGCCACCGTCTGGGAGCGGCCGGCCGCGGCCTGTTTCTGGAGAACTTCACCTGGGAAGCTGGCTGGAAACGGCTGGAAGAGGCGGGAATTTGAGTTGGGTAGCTACAATAGATCAGGTCCATTCCATAATGATCGCCTCTGTGCCGGACAGTTCTATTGCAGCCGGTTCGCTGCTGGCGTATTCGACCGGTCTCCAGGCCGAATACGAGCGGAGCACCTCACTTGACGATCGGAAGAAAAAAGGCCAGTTTTTCACGCCATTTGAAGTTTCCCGTTTCATGGCCAGTCTTCTTTCCGCGGATCCGCCTTCCACATTCCGCCTTCTGGACCCAGGCGCCGGCATCGGCTCGCTCTCAGCCGCCGTCTGCGACCGTTTTCTACCGCTTCGCTATGCACGGCGCCTCGACGTTCATCTGTTCGAGAACGACTTCGAAGTGCTCCCATTTCTCCGGCGGACAATGTCCCGTTGCGCCGAGGTGTTAGACGAACACGGTCACTCGATGACTTACAAAATCCACGCCACGGATTTTATCCTCGACGCTGCGGCTACCATTTTCGGGCCGCCTTCCCTTTTTCTTGAACGTTCCGAATGGGCGGACTTCGACGCTGTCATCATGAATCCGCCATATTTCAAGCTCAGTAAGACGTCGCCCTACGCGCGGGTGATGGATGAGGTGGTTCACGGCCAGCCGAATATCTACGCATTTTTCCTGGCCGCCGCCGCGCAAATGCTACGCCCGGGTGGCGAAATGATTGCTATCACGCCGCGGAGTTTTTGCAATGGACTCTACTTTCGCGGCTTCCGGCGTTGGTTCTTCGACAAAATGGCCTTGGATCGCATCCACCTATTCGAATCCCGCAAGGAGGCATTTCGCGACGTCTTGCAGGAAAGTCTCATTACCGCCTCTCATCGCCTCGGAAATCCCTCAATGAATGTGGACGTCAGTACGAGCCGCGGCCTTGGCCTCCATTCGATACAGTCGGCAACTCTCCCCACCTCAAGCGTGATCGATCGCAGTTGTGGGCATGCCAACATTCGAATTCCTGCCAGCGTGGAAGACCGGGCGATTTCCGCCGTCGTCGAATCGTGGCCCGATCGCTTTCCGGACCTCGGACTCCGAATTTCGACCGGGCCCGTTGTAATGTTCCGCGCGACGGAATTTCTTGTATCCGAATCCAATCGTGACGACGCGGCGCCGCTCCTTTCGGTGTTCAACGTGAAGCCCTTCCAAACCGAATGGCCGTCGATTCACGGGAAGCATCCGGCTGCGTTGAAGGTTTGCCAAGGCTCCCGGCGGCTTCTCCTGCCGGCGCAAAACTATGTGTTGCTCCGGCGGTTCAGTGCGAAAGAAGAGCGCCGCCGGCTGACGGCGAGCTGCCTTCTCGCGTCGGACATCGCGGGATCTTTCATCGCGGTTGAGAACCATCTCAACTACATCTATCACGCCACCAGAGAGCTGCACGTCGACGAAGTTTACGGCTTGGCGGCGCTATTCAACTCGGCATTGCTCGATCGTTACTTTCGAATCATCAGTGGCAATACGCAAGTCAATGCGACCGAGATTCGCAGCATGAAATTTCCCACCCTTTCCGCGATCGAAGCCGTCGGACGCAAGGTCCGGAAACTTCCGTCCTTCGACGATGACTCTGTCGAGGCGATCGTCTTGGAGGAGTTGGGTATCGAGGGAGAAGTGTCGGTCCACTTATTGCAAGGAACGCTGTTCAGTCAGGTGTAAAGTCGGTGCCGACGAGAATAGAAGCCGCTGAAATCCTGAAGTGTCTCGGCCTGCCCCAGGCGCAGCAGAATGAACGGTCGGCGCTGACTCTTCTAGCGCTTGCGAATCTCGTTCCAAGTGGCAAGTGGAAGGCTGCCCGGAGACCTCTCCTTCGCACCGTCGACATCATGGAATTTATGCGGAAGCAGTACGGCAAGGACTACAAGCCCAACAGCCGGGAGACCATTCGCCGCCAGACGCTTCACCAATTCGAACAAGCTCGCGTCGCTGACCGCAACCCCGACGATCCTACACGCCCAACCAATAGCGGAAACACGGTCTATCGATTGACGAAAGAGGCCCTTGCGGTTTTACGTTCCTACGGACCCGCGGATTTCGCTAAAGCGGTCGCAACTTTCCAGAGACGGTTTGGCTCGTTGCGGGACGCCTACCGCGTTCGTCGCGACGGCGTACGGATCAGCTTGAAAATGACCGATGGATCGACGATTTTCCTTTCTGCGGGCATTCACAACCAGCTACAGGTCGCGGTAATTGAGGAGTTCGGCCCGCGCTTTGCTCCTGGCGCGCGCCTTCTGTACCTTGGAGATACCGCACGCAAGCATGTCGTTTGCGATTCGGACGAATTGGCGAGGCTCCGTATCCCGGTAACTGAGCACGACAAGCTTCCCGACATCATTCTCTACTGGCCGGAGCGGAACTGGCTTTTTCTTGTCGAAGCAGTGACGTCGCACGGCCCAGGATCTCCGAAACGCCACCACGAGATCGAAGCGATGCTCAAGAGTTGCCCTGCCGAACGCGTGTACGTAACCGCTTTTCTTACTCCGGCCACCTTCCGCAAATACGCCGGCGAAATCGCATGGGAAACCGAGGCGTGGATCGCCGAGGCGCCGGAACACCTCATCCATTTCAACGGACCGAAGTTTCTCGGACCCTATAAACGCTCTCCCGATTCGAACTAGACGCGAGCGACTCTCGTTTTTGCTCACGGAACACGTCACCACCAGCACTTTATCCCCGCGTGCTCTCCGCCGACTTGCCCGCGGGCGCTCTTTGCATCACGCCGGCATGCTCCTCAAATCCGCGCGCACATTGGCGATGCATTGAAGGATTTTCGCAATCCGCTTTTTCTCCGGCACGTCGCTCGAGAGTTTGCGGAACCCTTCGGCAATCTCCGCCAATTCCCCAGCGTATGCGGCGCGTTGCGCGGGTTTCAAGCGGCGGGTCAGGTAGACCGGCGGTCCGGCATGATCCT
>JBDTAT010000502.1:0-2892 GCA_039924505.1 Bryobacteraceae bacterium | reverse complement strand
CGTGAATTTTTTCGATCGATGGCGAATCCTGCAATGGAAGGCAATCTGGACGCGCGCGGGTTGAAAGTGGCCGTAGTGGTCGGCCGCTTCAACGGTTTCATCACGGAACGGCTGCTGGCAGGCGCTCTGGATGCGTTGGCGCGCACCGGCGCAAACGGCGACGACATCGAAATTGTGTGCGTTCCGGGTTCGTGGGAATTGCCGCTGGTAGTGAAGACACTGGCCGAAGGAAAACGTCACGACGCTATTGTCGCGTTGGGCGCCGTGATCCGCGGCGACACACCGCATTTCGACTACGTTGCAGGCGAAGCCGCGCGCGGGTTGGCGCGCGTGCCGCTGGAAACCGGTGTGCCCGTTGCATTCGGCGTCCTGACAACTAATACGATCGAGCAAGCCATCGACCGGGCCGGCGCAAAGAGCGGGAACAAGGGCTTCGACGCCGCCATGACCGCCATTGAAATGGCCAATCTGCTCCGCCGTTTGCGCGGCGGCGCCTGAGCAGCCGATGCCTGCCAGGCACCGGTCGCGGCAGCGCGCGCTGCAAGTCCTCTACCAACTGGATATGCGGCGGCAGCCCATGGAAGAGGCCATCTCCGCGTACTACGAGACGCTCTATTCCGAAGAAGAGCCGGCGCGCCCCGAGCCCGACAGTTTCATGGAGCAGCTTGTTCGCGGGACCTTCGCCAAATCGGCCGACATCGACCGCCGCATTGTGGAGCGGTCCGCGCACTGGCGCCTGGAGCGTATGCCCGCCGTGGACCGGAACATTCTGCGGTTGGCGGTCTACGAGATGCTGGAGCAGGGAACGCCGCCGGCTGTCGTCATCGACGAAGCTCTGGAGCTTGCGCGGCAATTTGCGGGCGACGAATCGGTCGCGTTCATTAACGGGGTGCTGGACGCGGTGCGCCGCGATATCAAAACATCCGCGCCGGATGCCGCGGAGCCCGAAGGGGCGTAAATGCGGCCGCCCGATCCCGCCACTGAAAGCTCCGGTTTGCGCGTGGTGCTGGTTGAGCCGCGCAACCCGCTCAACATCGGCGCGGCGGCGCGGGCGATGAGCAATTTTGGATTCCTGAAGCTGCGTCTCGTGAATCCGTACCACGTGGCCTATCGCGAAGCCCGTTCCGCCGTGAATGCCCACGCGCTGCTGGCGGCATCGCGCGAGTATCCAACGGTCGCCGAAGCGGTGGCGGATTGCAGCTTGGTGGTGGGAACTACCGCGGTGGGACATCGCGAGCTACAGCATCCACTGCGGCGTCTGGAAACCGGGGGCCGTATCATGCGTCAAAACCTGAACGCCGGGGCATCGGTGGCGTTGCTGTTCGGTTCGGAGAAGTTCGGCCTGGGGAACGAAGATATGAGCCACTGCCACTGGCTGATGCGCATTCCTACACGGGAGGAGCACAGCTCGATGAATCTGGGACAGGCGGTGGCGTTGTGTCTCTACGAACTCATTCGTAGTCCGGCGGCGGCGAAGGCGCGGCCCGAGTCGAAACGTCCGGCCGGCGCGGGCGAAATGGAACGCGTCACGGAGGCGTTGCTCGCGGTGCTGCGGCGCTCCGGTTATGTGCATCCGCGCGTCGAGTCGTCAACCGATATGAAGATCCGCCGGCTGGTGCGGCGGATGCATCTGGCCGAACACGACGCGGTGGTGTGGTTGGGAATGTTGCGCCAGATGCTGTGGAAGATTGAGCAATAATATAGGTGCCCAACTCAAATGACGAAAATTCAGCTTCACTACCCGCTGCTCCGTCGGCTGGCCGATTCCGACTTGGAGAGCGTCGCCCGGATAACCGGCGTTTACGGTTTATGGCATGTTCGTGTTGCGCCGGCGCTCGACGCGGTCACGGTTGACTACGATGCCACGCGCATGAGCCCCAAAGATGTGGAAAACGTGTTGAACCGGTTTGGCATTCCCATCGCGCGGAAGCTGGTCTAACCCGCAGGCGCCGATGGCTTCAAACTCATCTCCAGCCTCCTGCTGCTTTCGGCTCTCGCGATAGCTGTCGAGTGGGGCGAAGCGATTAAACTCTGGCCCAACGGCGCGCCGGGATCGGAAGGGCAGACGGCGCCAGAAGTTTTTGAACCGTCAAATGCGCAAAGGGTGCGGCGCGCACCACCGTGCGCGGAAGGAATTGTTCCACGCCGCACTCCGTTTTGCGCAGATTCCGTGGAAGATGCGAAGCTGCCAAGACGGTTTACCGTCGTCCATTACCCCTCGGTGTTCGTTTTCCTTCCGCCGGAAGAATTGGCCAATGGGATGGCAATTGTCATCGCGCCCGGCGGCGGACATTGGCAACTGAACATGATCGTCGACGGGTGGCCTGTAGCCGACTGGCTGAATATGATCCGCATCGCCGCGTTCGTGCTGAAATACGGGCTCGCCAAGGCGACGGATTCCGGCTATACGGTGGAGGGCGATTAGTTTCCCGACGGCGTGCGCGCCATGCGGCTGGTCCGCAGCCACGCGAAGCAGTGGGGATCGACCCGGAGCGAATCGGCGTGATGGGGCTTTCCGCCGGCGGCGAAGTGGCGGCGCTGATGGAGACGCGGTTCGACTCGGGCAACCCCTCCACCAGCGATACAATTGAACGCGCCAGTTCCCGGCCGGACTTTGCGGTTCTGGTCTATCCCGGTTTCCGCCCCGGATCCATTGGCGCGCCGAAGAATGCGCCCCCAACGTTCCTCGCCTGCACGGATGAAGAGCGCACGCACGCCGAACGGCGGCGTCATTCTATCTGGTGCTGGAAAGGCCGGACATCCCAGCGGAAATGCGCATTTATGCGGGCGGAAAGCATGGCGTCGCGATGAAGTTGCTGAAACTTCCCGTGGCTACGTGGCCCGATCGCCTGAGGGAATGGATGATGGACCGCCCGCTGCTATCGCGCGCCG
>JBDTAT010000501.1:0-3313 GCA_039924505.1 Bryobacteraceae bacterium | reverse complement strand
AGCGATTTCCGCTGTGCGTCGCAGCACGCGTACCAGGGTCAGGCCGGCGAGATTGGCGCAGGCGATCAGGAGAATCAGTCCCGCAGCCAACATCAACGCCATCACTTGCGGACGCAGGGTTTCCGTCTGACCCTTTTGCAAGGGCACGGAATAGTAAGAGACCCTGGCGTCGAGGTTTCCCCGTAGCTCGTAGCGGTTGGCGCGGTGGGACCAGGCACGATTGATCTGGGCATCCGCTTCCGGCCAGGTTGCGCCGTCGCGAAGCCGGGTGATGGCGGCAAAGTTTGTTCCCCCTCCTTCGCCGTCGCGGCCAGCCTGGAGCGCGGTATATAGATCGGCGTTCAAAGGAGTGGTTGCACCTTCGGGCAGCACCCCTATCACGGTGTACGGATCGCCTTTCAACAGAATGCTGTGCCCGAGAATATTGTTATCGGCGCCGAAAGTCTTCTGCCACACGCCATAGCTCAAAATGGCCGTGTTCGGTCCATGGGGGCGGTCCTCGTCTGCGGAGAAGTTGCGTCCGATGATAGGGCGGACGGCCAGCACATCGAGGTAATGGGCTGAGATGCGTCCCGCTTGAAGATACTGCACCTTGGAGCCTGACTGCAGATTCACTCCGGAAGCTCTGGTGCTGGACACGGCGGATATCAAGGCGGGGACATTGTCGCGCAACAATTCCCATTGTTCGCCGTTCAGATGGTGGCGCTCATCGGTAGAGATAGGGCCGGTGATGCGGGTATAGATCGAACCCATGCGGTCGGGACGCGCATAGGGAAGGCTCTTCAACAGCAGGGCATTGACCAGCGAAAAAATTGCCGTGTTTGCTCCGACGGAAAGAGCCAGGGTTAGGACCACGGTCACGGTGAATCCGGGATTGCGCCGGAATTGCCTCAATCCGTAGTGGATATCCTGCCCAAGAAGCTCCAGGCCAACGCCGGCGCGGCGATCACGGACCGCCTGCTTTACCTGCTCGACGCCCCCGAACTCCGCCAGGGCGGTGCGGCGAGCTTCGGAGGGAGATATTCCAGCGGCGATCCTTTCTTCCGTCACCATATCCACGTAGGCGTGTACTTCCTCGTCGAGCTGACTCTCGACGTGTTGCTTGCGAAAGAGATTGCGCGCGGCACTCTTGAGTAGGTTCCAGAGTTTCATCGTGTTCCCCTAAGTCGCCGATAAGGCATTGGTCATGGCGAGGACGACCTTGGTCCACTGTGCTGTTTCGACTTTGAGCTGGTTTTTTCCTGCCTTGGTGAGACCGTAGAACTTTGCGCGACGGTTGTTTTCTGATTCGCCCCAGAAGGAACTCAGCCAACCTGCTTCCTCCATACGGTGAAGGGCGGGAAACAAGGAACCGGGTTTGACGAGAAATGTTCCCTGGGTGATCTGCTCGACTCGGCGGGAAACGCCCAAGCCATGAAGCTCGCCCGGGCCGAGCGCCTTGAGAATCAGCAGATCGAGGGTGCCCTGGAGGAGGTTTGCCGGCTTTGCGCTCATGCTCTCGAGTCCTATCGAATGACTATATGAGGATGGACCGCAGTCCTATAGATTGTCAATAGGAGTGGGGAGAGGTATTGTTTTCGGCTATGTGCGTAGTTTGATGGTGGCGCGGAAGAGTTGGTACCTGGAGTAGCGGTGAAGCTCGCCGTTCTTTTCGCCATTGGTCTGCCAGGGGAGTTCGACCTCTTGCGTTAGCCAGAGCGGATCGGCCAGGTCGGGGATGTAGACCTGTGCATATTCGATGGTGGAGATCCCCGGGGACAAGTTGGTTCGTAGCGGGCGGAGTCTGGGTGAGGAGGCCGTGGCCGCCGATGGAGCCGGTGGTTCTAGCCGCCAGCTGGGTCATACCATCGGAGTTGCCCTGTTTGGCAGACGCCTCCTCAGCGACATCTTCGCGGCAAATCAGATTAGGGACCCGCTGCAGGTGCAGGTGCCTCCACCACGCTTTACCGTGTCGAAAACGGTTTTTGATTGGGAGAGCATTGGTTAGGGTCGAGGTTCGCTTTCACCCTAGCGTCGATTGGCCCATCCAGAAAGAGTTGCTCTTGCGGGTGAGGAGTCCGGGGGCGCGACCGTGCAGCCGGGCGTTGGCCTCGTGAAAGGGGCCGACATAGCGCAACGCGCCGGGAATAGAAGGATAGAGCCGGGGTAGCCAGCGCCCGGCCCAGTGCACGGCTTTTTCCTCGCGCGCACCGAAAGGCAATGCAAACGCCGTGCGGAGCCGGGGCGGCATCCAGTAGGAGGTCAGCGCTCCATACCAGTGTGGTGGCCTTAACCACGTGCCGGCACCGGACATCACACTGCGACCGAGGGCCAGAGCGCCCGCGTCGACGCTGAGCTCGGGTGAAGCGAACATCTTCGCGGTGTACTGCAAAAAACCAGTCCAATCGTTTGGCAGGGCTTCGGCGGAGATGCCGAAGAGCGCGGCCATTCGCTTGCTCTCCGCGTAGTACTGTCCACGTTCGGACAGGGTGAGCGGCGGTAAGACAAACTCGTAGGCCATGATTGCGCTCTCCACCAACGTGGCGTATACCCAGCGCAAGGCGGCGGTTTCGTTTGCTTCATAGTGTTCGCCTGACGGCAGTTCGCCGCGGATTCCCGTGTGGAGTCGATAGAGTTGCTTCGACGCCTCTGTCGCTTGGCCCCGGGTGCCGAATAGCATGGTGTAGAGCACGCGAAAGGTGGAATGGAAACGTCCGACGGCGTCGTTCAACAGGTTGGAATGCTGGGCCAGCGCGGCTGCGACCCAAGGGTGGGCCAGTTGCAACAGCGCCGCGCGTCCCGCCCCAAGAAAAACTGCAGATTCGCGGTTCACCTGCCAGGTGACGGAACCAGGACCGAAGAACCCATGGGCCGGGTCACCGGGTAGGCGCTGGAGAGATTCAATCAGGTCCTGACTGGCCGCGGGCGAAACGTATTGCCGGGATGTTGGCTCAGACACCATATCTCATTAAACGTGAGACAGAGCGCCAAGCGCGAGCACAAGTTCAGCGGCTGAAGGTAAACACCCCCCGCCCGAGATCGATCGCGATTTTTGTAATGCCCAGCGCAGCCGGGCTCATGAGTCCGTCGAAGTCCTGGGCCCCATCGCCTCGGCTGCGGACCAGGAAGGCCGGTTCCTTGCCAAACTCTGCTTCGCCGAGCCTCAAGCTGGGTAGCCAAACTTGCTTCCGGTCGAATTCGCCGATGGTGCCGGGCGTCGGCCGGACTTCACTGACTCTCATCGGCTTGGGGCCGGACGGCTCCAACAGGATAAGTGCGGGGGCACCGGTGTCTACTATCAAGTGGGCCGCGAGATGATTGACCTGGGCCTCGA
>JBDTAT010000500.1:0-6778 GCA_039924505.1 Bryobacteraceae bacterium | reverse complement strand
GCCCGTTCTGCGGGAGTCGGGAGTACAATTTGTTTTGGCGGGACACAATCATTTCTATGCGCGGATGAAGCCGATTGGGCATGTGGAGCACATCATCTCGGGCGGGGGCGGGCGGCATTTGAGCCGGCCGGAGCCGGATGGTTGCACGGAGGCGGTCCGTGAGACGTTTCACTTCACCGCCTATGAAGTGTTGCCGGACGCAGTGCGGATGTTCGCGGTGGGAGAAGACGGGAAGGTCTTCGACGAAGCCACCATCGATAGAGCGTACCTGGACGCGGCCGAGACCGGTTGCGCGGCCGCACAGTAGTCCAGCGGGTTAGACAAATGAATCCATTGATGCGGCAGATTCGCGAATTCGCCGTGCCGAAAGGCTCGGTGGCGTTGTGGTGGTTTGGACAGAACGGGTATATTTTCAAGTCGCCCGAAGGGACGCTGGCGAGCGTCGATTTATACCTGACCGACAGTTGCGCCGGTCTGACGCCGGGTATCGACAGCCGCCGGCAGGCGCCGGTTCTGATTCCACCGGCGGAGATTGACGTGGACGTGTTCGCCTGCACTCACAACCATCAAGACCATACGGATCCGGAGACCATCCGCGGCCTGCGCAATAAAGATACGATGCAATTCGTAGGTCCGCATCCGAGTTGCGCCGTCTACAAGGCGGAAGGCGTCGAAAGCGGGCGCATTGTGCCGGTGTGGCCGGATGGGGAAATCGAGTTCCGCGATCTGCGGCTGACCGGAACGTTTGCGCTGCCGACCGATACCACGGACATCAATCACATGGGTTACGTGGTGCAGTTCGGGCACGGTCCAAAAGTGTACGTGACGGGCGATACGGACTATAGCGATCTGCTGGTGGGAGTGACGAAGCATGCTCCTGAATTGATGATTACCTGTATCAACGGCGGCTACAACAATCTTTCCCATTGGGAGGCGGCGGATCTGGCCGGCAAGATAAAACCGAAGGCGGCGATCCCATGCCACTACGATATGTTCGCCGACAACTCCGTGAACCCGCGGCAATTTCGCGCGTCGTTGTTGTTGCGCGCGCCGGGCGTAGGTTACCAGGAGCTTCAACACGGCGAGCCGTTCGTGTTCGCGGCGGAGTAGGGGATCGATGCGGCGGCGGGAATTTCTAATCGGGGCGGGTGCGGCGCTTCCGGCGGTGCGGGCGGCGGGGCAAGAGGGAACGCTGCTGCTGCTTTCAGACGATGATGCGCGGGCGATTCCGTCTAAAATCGGCAAGCCGGAGACGGCGCAACTACGCGGGCTGGCGGACCGCGCGTTAACTAGTGGCCCGTGGAGCGTGACGTTCCATCGTCCCACTGGTTCCGCGATCAACGCCCAGGATTATTTCAGCGAGGGCCCGTATTGGTGGCCCGATCCGAAAAATCCAACCGGGCCCTACATACGCCGGGATGGCGAACGCAACCCGGAACGATTCGACGCGAATCATCACGACCTAGGCGCGATGGCGGCGGCGGTGCTGACGCTGGGAATGGGCGCGTATTTTCTGGACGCCGCGCGCTACGCGCCGCATGCGGCGAAAATTCTGGAAGTGTGGTTCACCGATCCGAAGACGCGGATGAATCCGAACCTGCAGCACGGGCAGGCGATTCGCGGGCGCACCACCGGGCGCGGCACGGGGATTATCGACACGGTTTCGCTGATTTACGCGGCGCAGGGAATTGCGCTGCTGAAACGAACGGGGCGCTTGGATGCGGAACTGGATACGCAAGTCCGGCGCTGGTACGCGGAGTATCTGGCGTGGATGACCACCAGCGCAATTGGCCTCAGCGAGAAGCGGGCGGCGAATAATCATGGCACGTGGTGGGCGGCGCAGGTGGCGGCATATGCGGCTCTGGTGGGCGACGGTTCGCTGGCCGGCATGGTGTGGGGCCGCGCACGCGAGGTTCTGATTCCCGGTGAGATTGAACCCGATGGAAGCTGTCCGCTGGAGCTGGCGCGCACGAATTCGCTTAGCTATTCGGCGTTCAATCTGGACGCGTTTGCAGTGCTCTGCCGGTTGGCGCAGGAAAGCGGCGTGGATCTGTGGCGGTTCCGCACGGCGAAGGGCATTGGCGTCGCGCGCGCGTTCACGTATTTGACGCCCTACGTGCTGAACCCCGGGGCGTGGAAGCGGCAACAGATACATCCGTTCACTGCGGGTAATATTGTGTTTCCCGGACTCGCCGCCGTGGGACTGCGCTCGGCGGAGTTGCTGGAGGCGTACCGCCGGTTGCCGCGCGTGAACTCGGCGTGGATATTGCTGGTGGATTGGATTGTGCGCGCGGATGCGGGGTATAAAAACCGCTCCCTCACCCCGGCGTAGCCGGAACCAAACAGGGGCGCAGAAATGCTCCCGGCAACCGCTCCCTTACGGTCGCGGCTCGGAATGCGGGCGGCGGGGATTGAGGACGGGGGGCGGGGAATTAGAAATCAGGCCCGTGGGTGACGGGGAGGAATCAGGCTGGAGCGGGTTCAGGCGCGAATGCCGAAGATGCGCTCGGCGTAGATGCGGCTGCGGCGTAGATCTTCGGTCAAGGGGCGCGAGGGATTCGTACCCTTTTCGTACGCCAGCTCCACTTCCAGATATCCGCGGTAGCGGAGTTGGCGAAGGTAGGCGGCAATCGGACGATAGTCGATGTCCCCGTCGCCGAAATCCTCCATCCAGACGCCATTGCGGGAGTTGCGCAAATGCAGGCTGGCGATGCGCGTGCCGGCTTCGTGAACCAGGGTCATAGGGTCTTGATGGCCGCGATAGACCCAATGCACATCGACGCAGAACCAGACAAGCGATGGATCGGTGTGATGCAACGCGTTGCGCCATTCGCGCGCGCCGTTGGCCATCTGCGGATCGTGATTGTGGATCATCAGGCGCAGTCCACGCTGTTTTATAGCGGCGCCGAGTTTGTTCAAATTGTAAGCTTCCGCCGCAAGTTCTTCGTCCGATTTGCGTTGGCGGCCGGGCTTCTCCTCCAGATTCACAGTGACCATGCGAAGTCCGGCGGGCTTCAGCGGCTCGGCCAGCGCGACGGCGTCGCCGATGGCCTGGTTCGCCGCCGTGTAATCCCACATCGCGGCGCTGATATAGAGGATGGGAATATCGATCTTGTATTTGGCGGTCAGCGCGAGCGCCTTGGCGCGCAGTTCCGGCGGGAGGATTGAACTCATCAACTCCATGCGATGGAAGCCGGCTTGCTGCGCGCTGGCGAAGATATCTTCCATGCCCTCAGCGAGAGATTTCTTCTCGGTGTGTAATTGCTGCGTCCAAACATAGGGTTGCAGCACGAGCTGCGGCGCGTAGGCGGGCTTGGCGAGGGCGGGCAGCGCGAACGCGCCCGATAGAAGTTGGCGGCGGGTGGTCATTACGAATCCTTTCTGGCGATCGCGGCCGCGCCGACGATGCCGGTGCGATCGGCTACCTGGGCCGGAATAATGGGAACATCGCGGCGCAGCAGACAGCGCGTGCGGATGTAGACCTGCTCGCGGAGTGGAACGAAAAGCGCGCCGGCCGCCTCGGAGATTTTCCCGCCGAGGATTACCATTTCCGGATCGAAGACATGGAGCAAGCCGGCGACGGCAGCGGCAAGAACTTGGATTGCTTCGGCGACGACGATCTCCGCGAGCGGGTCGCCAGCGCTCGCGGCGTGGAAAACATCGGCGCAGGAAGGGTCGCGCGGGAGCGAGGATTTGCAGCCGCGCTCGATACCATCGCGGGCGGCGAACTCGATGGCGGTGGCGGAGAAAAATGTTTCGAGACAGCCGCGATTGCCGCAGATACACAACGGCCCGAGTGGATGGATGGTGAGATGGCCGATGTGGCCGGCGACGCCGGCGGCTCCGCGGAGCAACGCGCCGTTGCACAACACGGCTCCGCCGACGCCGGTGCCGAGGGTCAACATGACGACGTCGTTGTGCCCGCGGGCGGCTCCCCAGGCAGCCTCGCCGGCAAGCGCGACACGGGCGTCGTTATCGGCGCGCACGGGAATTCCGGCAGGCAAAACGGGGACAAGCAGAGCGGCCAAGTTGGCGCCCTCCAGATAATTCATCGTGCCGGGCAGGACTTCGACGGTGGTGTTAGAGGGATGGAGAATTCCTTTGCAGCCGACGCCGGCCGCTTCGGGCCGATCGCCGGCGCAGACGCTCAGGACCAGCGTATGTAGAGCCGCGGTGAATTCATCGAGCGTGGCAGGAGTGGCGACGCTGGCGGAACGCGCCAGTAGTCCGTTCCCGTTGACCAGGCCGGCTTTGACGCGCGTGCCGCCGATGTCGATGCCGAGGATCATTGGGCGGCCTCCCAGGTGGACACTTCGCGGCTAGACCATGGTTCGCCGCAGCGCAGCACGCGGCAGGGTTGAGCCAGGCGCGCACACTCGGCGGTGAACTCATCTGGCGGCGCGGTGTTGAACTCAAACATTTCGTAGTGGCAGGGGATGACGAGGCCGGCGCCGATGTCGTGCGCCAGTTGTGCGGCTTGAGGCCCGTTAAGATTGCCGGCGACGCGCCGCTCGGGGGCCGCGCCGTTGATGGGCAACAGCGCGACGTCGATATGGAATGGCCGCAGAATCCCGGCCATCTCCGGATAGCGGAGCGTGTCGCCGCTGTGATAAATCGTCCAGGGGCCGAAGCGCACGACGTAACCTAAAAACTTTGAGCGGCCGAGATCGTCGCGCTCGATTTCGTCATGGGCGGAGGGAACACCCGCGATGTGGAAGCCGGCCACGTCGATGCTCAAGCCGTCGCTGAGGCCGAGGGGCAGAGCGGGATCCATCCGCAGACGATCGGCGACGAAGGCGCGATTCGCTTCGGGGACGACGAGCGCGGTCTTGGGATTCGCGGCCAGCACCGGGAGGAGGGTTTCGGCGTCGAGATGGTCGGTGTGGTTATGGCTGGAGGTGACGACGTCGATGAAGTTGAGACGGGCCGGGTCGATGGCGCGCTCCGTCATGCGGACGTGAGGTTTATCCGTGGTCAAGTATTTTTTCGTCAGCGAGTCGGAGAGGTAGGGATCGAGCAGCAGATGACGGCCTTCCCATTGAATCAGAAATCCGCTTTGACCGAGCCACCAGAGGCGGAAATTTCCATCGCGCGGGCCGGAGCTTCGAATGCTCGAAAGCAGCGCGTCATCGGACAGCACAGGCTGGATCAACATTTTCCCAGCTCCTGTTTTACGATGCGCACGCCCTCCACCATATTCTTAAGTTTGGCGCGCGCGGCCCAGCGGGCGGTCTGGCTGAGGCCGCAATCGGGAGCGAACGCGAGCCGTTCCGCGGGCGCGAATTGGAGGCAGCGGCGGACCCGGGCGGCAATGTCCTGGGGTGTTTCCACGTAGTAACTTTTCACGTCGATTACACCGACGGCGACGTCCATTTTTTCGGCGATGTGGGCGATGATTTCGATCTCGGAGAATTCGCGGCTGGCCATTTCCACGTGCATTTCGTCGACGCGCAGATCGAGAAAATGAGGGAACAGGGGCGCGTAGCGGCGGGGCGCGATGGCGCGGGCTTTGTAATTGCCGAAGCAGAGATGCGTGCCGAGGCGGCAGCGGCCGGCGACCGGGGCGACGGTGCGATTGAAGATATCGACGAAGCGGCGCGGGTCCTCGCGATGGGCGTAACAGCTCATGGACGGCTCGTCGACAGTGATTTCGCGGCAGCCGGCTGCGGCCAAGGCTTCTAGCTCGGCGCCGACGATGGGGAGCAAGGCTTCGGCGAGCGCCCAACGATCGGCATATTCACAGCCGGGTTCGAGACGTCCACTAAGGGTGTAGGGTCCGGGGACGCTCACTTTCAGCGCGGCGGTGGATGCCAATGCGTCGGCCACGCGCTGGAGCCGTTGAAATTCGGCGACCACGCCGAGGCCGCGCGGGGCGCGCAGTTGACCAGTGACGCGATACTTGCCGCGTTGATCGTGCGCGGGCGGCCCGAAGCGCCGCGGAATGGAGACGGCCGGGTCGATGCCGTCGAGAAAACCGTAGAAGGAGAGATTGAAGTCCAGGCGCGTTTGTTCGCCGTCGGTAATGACGTCGAGGCCGGCGGCGGATTGATCGTGAACGGCGGCGATGACGGCGTCATTTTGAAGTTCGGCGAGATCGGAAACGCCAAATTGATCGAGGTGGTGGGAGGCGAACTCGAGCCAGCCGGGAAACGGGTAACTGCCGACGACGGTGGTGCGGAGCATAAATACATAGTGTAGCGGCACTAGGGCGCGCTGTATAATCGGACGACGATGCGAGAATCGATCATCCGCGGTTGGATCTGTCTTCTGGCGGCGGCGATTCTGTTTGCCCAGACGAGCGACCGTTCGACGGCCGAGTGGGTGCTGCGGCAGGGCGGGCGCGTCGTCGTGAATGGCAGCCGTTCGCCGATTGCCGATCTGGCGGATTTGCCGGACGGCGAGCTGCATGTCACGGGCATCGATTTGACCGGTACGCAAATCACGCCTCCAGACTTGAAGCGGCTCAGCGGCCTCACCGGCCTGGTTGAGTTGTTCTTACCTGGCCCGATGTGGAATCCGAACGCCGGCAGCAAGCTGGACGCCAACGACGAACTCGCCGATCTCAAAGACCTGCACAAGCTGGAGCGGCTGCAGTTCAGCCTGCACTTTCTCAGCAACATCAACATCCAGGACAAGGGAATCGCACTGCTTTCCGATCTCACACAGCTTCGAGAACTGCGGCTCGCCGAGACGAAGGTGAAAGGCAAGACGTTGGCGCCGTTTGTCCACCTGCGGGGGCTGGATTTGAACTACACACCTTTCAACGACGACGGCATGG
>JBDTAT010000499.1:0-2697 GCA_039924505.1 Bryobacteraceae bacterium | reverse complement strand
GTAGACGTTGCGCTCGCCGCCGATAACCAGGAGGCCGCCGCCCTGTTTCACAAACTGCTCCAGCTCCGCTTGGCGGGCCGGGGGAATAGCTTCGAGATCCCAATTGTTGAATATCAATAATTGGTAGTCGGAAAGTTTGGCCGTGAGCGCGTCGGCCGAACGGTCGACTTGGAATTGAGCGGCGTCGAGAGTTTGGAGCAGGTGGTCGTCCGCGCCCGCCGGATCCTGGGAAAGATAGAGGACGCGGGGACGCCGAAGAGTGATGGCCTGATCGAAGCGCAGTCCGCCTAAATCCGGAGTGCGCATTACGACAGCGAGATCGAATGCGCCGGCCGCGCTAAGATTGGCGTGGACGCGGAGGCGGTTGGCGCCGGCCTCGATGGCAACGGGATTCGTTCCGATGGACTTGCCGTCGGCGGTCAATTCGATTACCCCGTGAGAGGCGCGGGGCGAGGTGAACGTGAGGTCGATGGGAAATCGCTCGCCCGTGAAGGCATCGGAGGGAAGGCTTATAGATTCCAGACGAAGCGCAGGCTGCGGCTGGCCGGCCAGAGCAAACGTGTCGATGGGGACGCCCAGTTGGCGGGCCTGCCAGGCGGCGCGCGCCACGCTGCCGCGATTTTCCTTGCCGTCGGAAACCAAAACGACGCGCGGCACCATGCCGGCCGGGATGGCGGCGATGGCCTCGCGCACGGCAGACTCCAGATCCGTACCGCGGCCGGCATCACCGGCGGTATATTTCAACGTCCACTGCTTCTGACGCTCGGACGGCGCGGCCGCGCGCGCATTGCGGGCGAAGGGAATCACGGTGACCCAGTTGCGGCCGCGGTGACTGTCGATTTCGGTGGCGAGCTCGGAGCCGCGCGCCAGGTCCTGCGGCGAGACGCTGGCGGAGGTGTCGACCAGAACCGCCACGGCCATTTTCGTTTCCGAGACTTCGAGCGACGGGCCGGCGAGTGCGATGAAAATGGCGGTGAAGGAGAGCGCCTTCAGGATGAGAGCGAGATGGCGCGGCGTGCGCCGCCACTCCCAGACGGTCCAGGCGAGCGGGAGCCATGCTACGAGCAAGATCCACGCACGATCGAACGTCATGACGCACGGCTCCATGGGATTCGCGGAGCAGCCGCTTTGCTCGCGGGGCGGAAGGTCGAACGGCCGCGGCCGAACAGGAGCCAATCCGCCAGCAATCCGAGGCCGCCGAGCAATGCCAGCCACGGCCATAGATCGGTAGACGGCGCCGGCCGGTACACTGGCGCCGGAATACCGCGCCGGGCGGTGGATGGGATCGGCCAATCGGCGTCGGCGACTTCCGGCAGGATCAAGGAATAGATCATCTCACGATCGCCGGCTAGCACTCGCACGGCGCCGGGCGTGCCGGAGAAGAAGCGCAGCGTGGAACCTTCCACGGTGAATGGCAACGGCCGCCGGTTTTCATCGACGACGCGGACGGAGGAAGGATCGACGTCCCGATCGAGGGCCACGCTGACGGTGCCCACCGTGCCGGCGCTCAATTCCCAGCGGCGGAAAATGGCGGGCGCCATCCACCGCAAAATGTTGGCGAACAGCAGAGGCGTGGAAAGCCGATACTTCATCGCCGACCGCACCGGAGAAAAACCCAGCACCACGAGTTTGGCGCGACCGGGAGCGCGGGGTGGGCGCGCGAGAATCACGGGGCCTCCGGCAATTTCGGCAATGGGAATGTCGCCCGGCGCGGCGGCGAACACTTCGGTGGATGCCAGTGGAACATCGGTGGCGTAAAGACCGGCGCCGAGCGGACTGGCGGAGTCCCAGCGGGCCAGTTGCGTATTGGCGTGAACGGAGGCAACGGGAATGGGAGATTTCGCCGCGGGCGGCTCAATCCAAATGGCGTCGGAAGGGGGAGGCGTGGGGGGCGCGAAGCGGTCGAAGATGGCGATTTGCGCATTCGCGTCCGGAGCATAGCGCGCGGGGCTTTCGAAATCGGCATGAACGTTGGGATTGGCCGCGAAGATGGGGCGCAGCAGCGTGGGATCGTCCGAGTAGACGACGACATTGAGAGACGATTGCGCCGGGATTTCGAGGAGCGCGCGGTCATCCTGGGGAAACGCGTCATGCGTGCGCAGACGAGCCTCCAGCCATCCAGCGGCGCGGGTGCGCCAGGTGAAAGTAGACTCCTGCTCAGCGCCCGGCTTCAGCAGCAGGTGGCGCGCGCCGACCGGCGAACCCGCGAATTGCAGCGCAAGATCCACGGCGCGCGGGGCCGAGCCATAATTCTTAACGGAGACGAAAATTTCCCAGAGATCGGGATCGGTGGAGGAGCGGTGCAGCCCGATTTTGCGGAGGCCGCAGTTCTCGATGGGTTGGCGCACGGACAGCACGCGCAGATTGGGCGGCGCGGCGTGCCCCGCGCCAAGCTCCTGCTCGCGAATGCGGCCGGCGCCGGCAAAAACGATTTCACCCGGACGATGCGTGCCGCGCTTTTGCGCCTGTAGCGCGAATTGCAGCGCTTGATCGAGATTCAGCGCGGACGAGCCGGCGCGCGAGGCGCGAATAGCGGCAGTCAATACGCGACGATCGGATTCAAACACGGTGGCTGGAGTGGTGAGGGCGTCGGCGCGAACCACCATGACGCGGTCGTCCGAGGGCAAGGCGCGCAGCCAGTCGAGCGCCTGCGTCCGGGCGAGATCCATCAACGTGCCGTTGGACGTACGGGCGCCC
>JBDTAT010000498.1:0-4053 GCA_039924505.1 Bryobacteraceae bacterium | reverse complement strand
CCCCGCCAGGAGTCCGGTGAGGGCGCATGGCACAGAGTGGGAAATCAACTGCGGTGGTGCTCCCAGTAGTCGTCAAATTGCCGATTGTGGCGAGAACATCGAAGCGCAATCAGGGCATTGCCGCCGCGGACGGTTCAAGACTTGCCGGAGCGCTTCAGGCGGGAGCCGATCACAGTTTTGCAGTCGGCTTCGATGCCCGCCCCGAACCTACGAAGAGGCCCTCGCGGCGGAACTTTAACCGCAATCACTCCGTTGAAAAACCGGGGTGGGCCGGAAACCGCTCCCTGCGGTCGCGCCTCGGTTCCGAGGCCCCTAGTTGCGGAGAAAGGCATTGTTTTTCATCACCTTTGGTAGCCCGCAAAGCCATGGGGCACCCATTCTGGCGGTTGGCGAACACAAAATATCCCACGGAACCGGAGCCGATGTTTCGCTCGAGGCCGGTCGTGATCTCGAGGGCGGTAACGCGCGTGCTGGGGATTGCCGCCGCACGGGGGCCCAAAGCTAATCCGGCGATCCGGCCGGAATTGAATTGCTGCGCACTGGCGAGGGAAAGGAACAACAAAACTCCAAACTGGATCCGGCTCTCCATGAGATTCCCCTTCAATTTGGGAGTTGATGTATTCCATGCCGATTTCCGGCGCTCTCCGAGCACTGGATTTTCTCAGGTATTGTCAAGGCGAAGCAGAAAGACAAATATGAGCGTAGAATTCCAGGACAATATCGGCTATGCTTATCTGACACGAATATGTTCGTTCTGACGAAACGATCTGCGATCAAATCGCGTTATCGCGTGAGCGGTTCGGAATTCGTTCGCGGAAAATGCGCCGATTGGGCACGTCCGATCGTGTCCGTAGTCTTTCAGCAATAGCGCGTGCTCAGAGTGGCGGTGATTGAGACTCTTGCGGCGCGCTTAGCCAGCCTTTAGGTGGGAATCATGGACGTGGTATCCACGCGGGATCTCCGAACGGCACGCCGCAATCCGTCGGACGAAGAACTGAGCGCGCTTTTCCGCCAATTCGGGTTGGTGGCGAAATCGCGAGCGATGATGCCAGTGCTGCTGCAAGCCTGGAAGGCCTCGAACGTCGGAGATGCGGCATTGCTGATCGACGGGGAGACCGGCACGGGCAAACAGGTGCTGGCCGAAGCGATTCACCACTTGGATGAAAAGCGATCGAGATATCCTTTTGTCACGGCCCACTGCGGCACCATCCAGGAAAATCTGGCCGAAAGCGAATTGTTCGGACACCACCGGGGCGCGTTCTCCGGGGCGGTAGGAGACCGGAAGGGCCTATTTCAGACAGCTCATCAAGGCACGCTTTTTCTGGACGATGTGAACGATCTCCCGCTTAGCTTGCAGCCCAAACTCCTGGACGTTTTGCAGAGGGGCATCATTCGGGCCGTGGGTGCGGATCGCGAAAAATGCCTGGACGTT
The DNA here is from genome assembly GCA_039924505.1 of Bryobacteraceae bacterium. Classification (GTDB taxonomy): domain Bacteria; phylum Acidobacteriota; class Terriglobia; order Bryobacterales; family Bryobacteraceae; genus JBDTAT01. The sequence goes on along the minus strand of JBDTAT010000498.1, from coordinate 2,621 downwards.
CGGGTGATCGCCGCCTGCAACCGTCCACTGAAGCCACTCGTGGCGCAGAACCAGTTCCGTGCGGACTTGTATTACCGGCTGGACGTGATCCACGTTACCCTTCCCGCTCTGCGCCGCCGCCTCGACGATCTACCGCATTTGATGCTGGCGATGGCGCACCGGCACGCGGACCTCTACGGGCCGATCCATTCCGTGGATGCGGAGCTGCTCGAATATTTAGCGGCGCAACCGTTTCCCGGAAATATCCGGGAGCTGGAACACGCGGTGGAACGCATGCTTTTTCAGAAGTCATCGGGCGATTCGTTAACGCGCGCCGACTGGACCGCTCAGGAGCAGGATGCCGGTGAGTTGGATGTAAATGCCACGCTCAGGGATGCGGCCGCCACTTTGTGGGAGCGCATCAAGGTGCGCGGAGATTCTTACACTCAAGTTCTAAACGAACTGGAGAAACAGTTGCTGGAGGCGGCCATTGCTGCCCAAGGCCGCACCCGGCGCGAACTGGCTGCGGTGCTGCGCATAAGTGAGCGCAAACTCTACCAAAGAATTCGTGAATTTCGACTCTCCGAACCAATGGCTGCGGCTGCGAATTCCGGCAGTAAGCCTGCAGCATCGAATAGTGTCCGCCAACGCCTGTCCCCCACGGTCTGACGTCTCGTAGTAAAAGAGTTTGCGCGGCCTAAGGCTGCAGACTCGCGCAGTTCCCGAGCCGTTGCGATTTTCTATCGCTTTGAAAATGCGCGCAAACCGGAATGGTAATGAACGTGTTCCCTGTTTCGGTCGTGTTGCAGATAGGCGATCATGTTAGTTTTCAAGTCCTGAATGTGTACCTCCCGGGCGTGAATGAAGTGCTGGAAACGCTCACGGAACAGGTGGAGCTGGTGGGAACCGTGGTCGAGCTTTCGGACTCCGGAACGCAACCCAAGATGTTCGCCGTAGTCGAGGTGGATGCGGACCAGAGAGTGATCGTCCCGGCGGACAAGGTGTCTCTGATTACAACCGCGCGGCCGCCGCGGTCAAGCAGCTAGAAAACCACGACATGGTGGAACAACTCATCGGCGCGCTGGAACGTCTGGATGCGATGTTGGAGATCGCGGTGAAGCAGGCCGCCGGGGACAGCTACGACGTTTCGGCCGACCTGTACCGCGGCCTTCAAATCCGGCCCGCGGACGTCGAGCGGCTGCTCGGAAAGCAGCCGTGCGTGCCGTGTTTCAACGTCGGCGATCCGGCGGTTCTGGGCAAGGACGTCCCGCGCCTGGCGTGGCTGGGCCAAACCTTCGGACTTACCAGCTTCGACTCGAATGCGATTCTCATCGCGCTAGCGCCGGAAATCGATCTTCGCTATGAGCGTCTGTACGCGTACTTGCAGGACGACGTCACGCGCCGGCGGCCGACGGTGGATCTGGCGCTGAATCTGTTTTCGGACTCGCCCGAAACCAAACTCGCGCTGCGGACGCGCTTCTCAGCGGATGCGCCGCTGGTGCGGCACAAGCTGATACAACTGATTCCGGATCCGGCTCAGGTGCAGCCGCCGCTGCTCTCCCATTACCTGAAATTGGAAGACCAACTGGTGGGATTTATTCTTGGTGAGAACAGCCTGGACCACCGCTTATCGGCGTTCTGCCGTTTCGAGGAGCCGGCCCGGCTGGCGGAAGAATCCGATCCCGGGCGGGACACAATCCGGGCGTTGCCAGTGCTTGCCATGCAGATGCGCGACGCCGGACGGCCGGTGACCTTATACTTCCAGGGCGCGGGCGTAAGCGCGAAAATTCGCGCGGCGCAAATGATCGCGCAAGCGGCCGGAGCGCGCCTGCTGATGGCCGATCTGGCCCAGGCGCCCGAGGCGCCTGCCGCGTTCCAGGAGACCGTGGACTTGGTGTTTCGCCAGGCAACGCTTCAGAACACGGTGCTCTATATCGACGGCCTCGACACGTTGCGGCGCGACTCGCGGCCGGGGGCGCACCAGGTTCTGTCAGAACGCTTGGCGAAGTTTTCCGGTATCGCGATCGTTTCCGGCGCGCGGCCGTGGATTCCGGCAGTGGGCGGCCCGATGGGCGTTCGCACGGTACGCTTCGGCGTGCTCGATCGACCGCAGGCGCTTTCATGCTGGCAGGATCACATGGAGCGGGCCGGAGCCGCCTACGATCCGGACGATTTGCTGCTGCTGGCCGACCGCTTTCGTTTGACGCCGGATCAAATCGCGGATGCCGTGGCGTGCGCGCGCAACGAGGCGCTTTGGCAGGCTGCCGCTTCGGACGCCGATACCGCCACCGCGCCCTGTGCGCTGATTGGAAACTCGCGCACAACGGAGCGCGGCGAGAGCATCGCGCCCTGTGCGATTACACTCGACCAGTTGTGCGCGGCGGCGCGCGCCGAATGCGGGCATGAGCTGACGGGACTGGCGCGCAAGATCCGGCCTAAATATACCTGGGTGGATATCGTTCTGCCGCCCGACCAGCTCGATCAACTGCAGGAAGTGCGGCAGCAGGCGACGCACTGGCAGACGGTCTTTGCGCAGTGGGGATTCGACCACAAGCAGTCGCTCGGCAAAGGACTCAACGTTCTGTTTTCGGGGCCGCCGGGCACCGGTAAAACCATGGCCGCCGAAGTGCTGGCGAGCGACC
>JBDTAT010000497.1:0-7342 GCA_039924505.1 Bryobacteraceae bacterium | reverse complement strand
CTCCTTTCTGAAGAATGTATTCCCGCTCCGCGGATGCGCGCGGCGCCGAGGACGCGACCGGCACGGTTCCGCTGCCTGGACCTGCGACTTGGCCGGCGGCCGGCACAGCCCCCTGTTGCGCGGAGCCGGGCAGGACTCCGCCCCAGAGACTACATAGCACTACTCCAAGGACTCGAATCAGTTTTCTTGAATACATGCGACTGTCACGGACATCGTCCTTATCCCGATATAACTTACGTTCTGGTTCTGGCACATCTAGCTTCGCATGGCGCACTGCCTGGCGGACGGCGAGCTGCCGTAGCAGCCCGTGGTAGAAACCGCCCCGTTGGCGCCGCGGCGCGGCCGCGCGTTGATTTTGCCGAGCCGCGCGCCGGCAAGCGGACCTTCGCTACTTCTACCACGGGCTGGTAGAGGCGAAGGAGAGCCGCTAATCTCCAGCCGCGGATAGCGCCGAGCTCGATTGCGGCAGCGAACCTCCTTGCATGGCGGCCGCCGCTACTTTCGGCTCCCGCACGGCGTGACACTCCCGGCCCAGCCAGCCCAGATTTACGCGGGTGACAAGCTTCGCCAAGCCTTGCACCTGCATGGTCCAGACGCGAATCGCCGCGCGAAGCCCGTCCTCGGCTTCCGGAGTGAGGCGGAATTCGAATTCCTCGGGGTGGTTGAAGCGATAGGCGCCCGGATCTTTCGAAGCGCCGGCGGCCAGCCATGCCGCAATATCGTACCGGAGGAATGTTCGCACCGGAGAGAGCACTTCCTCCTCCGTTGCGCCGCCGGCGTGATGAACTTCCAGGAAGCGGTGGAAATCGGCCCAGAATTCCTCAAAGCCCGGTATGTCCCGGTTGGCGCCGCATTCCACAAGGAGCTGGCGCGTCACTTCCATTCCGCACGCGCAGATCGACTGCCAGACATGGAAGGTTGACAGCGCGTTATGCTTATTGATCAAATTCTCGCCCAATTCGCCGTTACAAAGCTTCCGGAAATTATCCTCGTGGCTGTAAAACGCGGCGCAGGCTTCGCGGTCCGGGAACAATTCCTTCTTGGTTTCAAAAACGAAATTCTCGAGCAGGTCGCGAAGCGGTCCGGTGGACTTCTCTATAACACGCAGGCAGCGTTCCAGCCATTCGGACCGCTTGACTCCCAGGCCCTGCGCGAAGTCGAGCGCGGGGTCCAATTGATTGTTATGCCAGAAGGCCACGCTGACGAGCGCATACTTACGGGCCTCCAGGTAATCCTCGAACGGGAGGGTGTCGGTAGACACTACGATTTCCTCGATATCGAATACTTTCTCGCCGCCGTAAACTCCAAAATTCTTGGGCAGCACGCGGAAGCGGGTATCGAATTTGAACTGGCGGCGGGTCTCGAGCGTCTCGAGTTCCGATCCCTTCAGCATCATGAGCTGGAAGTTAGTGACCTGGCTGACGCCGGCGTCGAGCAGTTTTCGAATCGCCGCCACATGTGTTTGAAGCGTCTCTCCCGGCAATCCCAGGATCAGATCGGAATTCGACCGCAAGCCGCGGCCCCGGATGTGCAGCAATATTTCTTCGTACGCCCCGAGCTTGATTGTGGACCGCTTTACATTCTTGAGCACGTTCTCGTCGAGAGATTGGACGGCCTGATAGAGCACCAGTGCGCCGCTGGTCTTTTCCACGGATTTGATGATGCGGTCGGGCCGGTTCTTGCCGGTGGTCGCGTCAATATACTTCGGATAGCCATACTTTTTGCGCATGTCGCCAAGGTGTCCCGAGATTTCGATATCCCGTTCGAACATTCCGTAATTGGAGTCGGCGAGGCGAAACGTCCCCATCTCGGGACAAACATCGTGAATCCGCTTGCAGATATATTCGATCTCCTCGACCACGCGCTCCTTTTCAAAGTTGTGAACCTTCGTGTACCAGCCGGTGCCCTGCACGCAGAAAGTGCAGGTGAACGGGCAGCCGCGGTTGGTCTCCATCAGCGGAGCGAGCTTTCCATCGAAGAATTCGTCCAGGATGCCGGAGAGCCAAGGCGACGGGATCCCGTCAACTTCCTTGTGGCGCGCCCACATATCCTGGCGAACCAGTTCTCCATCGGGACGCCGGTAAATGCACGATGGAATCTCTCTGGCGCCCAAGTCCGCGAGGGTTTTGCCGGCGTCCAGAAAGTGCTGCACGACGTCCGCGCCGAGGAAGTCTCCTTCTCCGAGCACGTACAGGTCGATCTCGGGATGTGAGCGGACATATTCGATCTGGCGTTCCGGCTCGATTGAGATATTGGGGCCGCCAAACACCACGAACGTTTCCGGATGGCGGCGCTTCGCCAACTTGGCAAAATGGACGCTGAGCGATTCATTCCACACATAATTGCTTAGCATCAAGACATCGGGGGGATTCTCATCGATGGCCTCCCACAGTTTGTCCGGATACGCAAACAGCCTCGACTGGACGCCGGGAATCTCCCGGTCCATGACGGCCTTGATGTAGGCAACGCCAAGCGGCATGCAATCATTGGCCAGAAAGCCGGAATAGGTGTACCGCAAATCAGCAAGATAAACAGTGGTTGACGTATTCATCCGAAGTCCTCTCTATTCTGCCGCCTCCGAAGAACTGGCGGTTATGAGTACAACCCTCGCGCGAATCGGCGTCCGTTGGGATCATCTAGCGCGACCCGGCCGATGCCATGGCGGGAATCGATGGTCCCGACTGCAAAAACTCCGTATACCAGGCAATCGTTTCACGAAGTCCTGTTTCCAACGTGTACTGGGGGGACCAGCCCATCTGCGAACGCGCTTTGCCGCAGAACATGTATTGCTCCCGAATCTCACTGCCCGCCACATTTTGAATTACCGGTTCCAGATCGGGCCTTCCCATCAGTTTCAGCACCAGGCGCACCGTCTCAAGAACTGTCATCTTCACTTCAAGACTGAAGTTGAACGCCTCACCCGCCAGGGCGGCATTGCGGCTGAGATGCTCGGCGAGACACAGATACGCGCCGACTGCGTCCCGCACGTACAGCAAATCCCGAATAAACCGGCCGTCGCTGCGAATACGGACTCGCTCGCCGCCGAGGGTCGACCGGATGGCATCCGGAATAATCCGGCTGAAATTCAGATCTCCCCCGCCGAAGATGTTCGCGCATCGCGCGATGCCCACGCGGAGCCCATAGGTGGCGGCATACATCGTGGCGATCAAATCTGTGCAACTCTTCGAGCAATCGTAGGGATACTGGCCGCGAAGCGGATGGGTTTCCAGATACGGAAGTTCGCCGCTGGAGCCATAAGCTTTGTCCGACGAAGCAACCACGACTTGCTTCACTTGGGTCTGGCGGCACGCCTCCAGCACATTCCACGTTCCCCGGACGTTCGCCTCCAGCGTGCCGAGCGGGTCCGTTTTGGCAACCCCCACCAAGGTCTGGGCCGCCAGATGAAATACGGTGTCTACTCCGTATTCGCTCAGCGCCCGGCGCACGGTTCCAATGTCATCCAACCCGCCATGCACGGTGATGACCCGGCCGGAGAGCCCGCGGCGCTCCAGAAAGCTGTTCGGCAGTCGATCCCGGACGAGCGCCACCACCTGGGCACCGCGACCGAGAAGCTCTTCGACCAGCCAACCGCCGACCAGGCCCGTGGCCCCGGTGACAAATGCTATTCGGCCATCCCAGAATCCGCGCGTAGCGTACCTCCTTTTACCGCTTTCGGCGCCGTCACAAGTTCGTACGCGCCGTTGGCAGTGGGATCGGCGTCGACGTTCATCCAGGGCGCGATTGCGCCGTGAATGCGTTCCAACTCTTGCTGGTCCTTGCTGGTGTCCATCGACTTCCAGAAGCCGTGGTGCTTGTAGGCATACAGTGTGCCAGCCCTCGCGGCGCCCGGAAGAACATCGGTTTCCAGATCGGTCCCTTCCCAAAAATCAAAGATCTTTTTGTCAAAAACGAAAAACCCCGCGTTAATCCAACAGTCTGGAATAAGGGGTTTTTCCACGAAGCGTTTCACTTGCTGCCCGGCATCGAAAATCACCGTGCCGTACTGGGATCGCAGGGGCACCGAGGTGACGGTGGCGAGGCCACCGCGCTGTTTGTGAAAAGCGAGCAATGCGTGAAGATCGACGTTGCCAAGCCCATCGCCGTACGTGGCGAAAAAGGTGTCGCCGACGAAATCGGCGCATCGCCGCACCCGCTCGCCCGTCGCGCTGTCTTCCCCGGTGTCGACAATCCGGACGCGCCAGTCCGAGAATCGGCCGTCGAAGTAGTCGTTCAAGATCTCCCGGCGATGCCCAGCGGCGAGAACAAAACTCGTAAAGCCCTGGCTGGCATACAACCGCATTAGATGCACAAGGATGGGGGTTCCGGCGATGGGCATCATGACCTTGGGAAAGTACTCGGTGAAGGGATAGGAACGTGTCCCCTTGCCTCCGCACAGTATCACTACGTCCATCGTTGTCCGCCTTGTCTTTGGATACCGATACCACTTGGCCCGCTGAATTCACGCGCATAGAAAGAGCGGGCAAAAGCCCGACTCTAGCCTCCTACGTAACTCGTACTTAGGGCCTTCTAAGCAGGATGAAGAAAGAATCTTAACACCTAAAGACGTGCATACGCAAGAGTTATTCGTAGCCATTCGCTAAATAAGAAGCACTGCGAGCTTCCTTACAAATTGGCAGAACCAGCCGCATCATCAATAAGTTGGCGATATATCCGGAACGGGTGGGGCGAGTTTCGCCCAGTGGAGTCCCCGGTAATTGTGTAAAGAACGTAAAATTCCGGTGCTATCCCGCGATTTCCGCGGCCCTACACCACTGCGCCAGGATCCTAGCGACATTCGCCATTGCAGGCCCCAGATTGGGTTCAATATCTGGCGGTACCGCCGGATCGACGATGTCGGTAATTCCTCGGATCTCCACGAAGGCTACGCCGCTAAAGGCACAGGCCCGGGCGCCTCCAGCTCCTTCCCACCCCACCGCCACCGCTCCAGTCGATCGCTGCAGGTCGCGTCGCTGAGCTGCGTCGACCACATCTTCGTCTCCGCTGGCGACCGGCCCCCAGTGAAGACGAAAGCCGTGCGGTACCGCGGTCTGGAATCGGCGAATCGCAGCAGGAGAGCCCGCGAATCGGGGTGGCGGCTTGGGAAAGAACCGGCCTTTCCGGTCGTGCTCGACGGTCTCGGTCGCAATCACGACATCGCCGATCGATAAATTCCGCGCCAGCGCGCCGCCGGTTCCCGCACAAATCATTACCGGACAAACCCCGAGCGCGTCGAGGAGGTGTTGCGTTTGCAGCGCAAACTGGGGCTTGCCGATGCCGCCCGCCGATACCACCGTATTGAGTTCGGGTACGCGCCACACGTCGAGCCGGCCGAGTACCCCGCGCTGGGGACGAAAATCGGCATCGCTCCAGGTTTGCAGAAGGACGTCCCGCTCTTTGTTCATCGGGCAGACGATCAGGCTGGGCACGGGATCGATCCTAATCGGGCAGCAAAGCGGGCCAGGTTGGCGCGCATCCGGGTAGACCTTAAGATCTCACTTTCATGAATTCATCGAAAAGCGCAAAGATCTCCCGGCGCGTGGCGAAACCGCCGTGCGTGGAAGCGCACAGATCTTCAGAGACAATGGGAGACCCCGGCTCCATTTCAGAGGGCGATTTCACTCCATACCGGCGGCGGGACGCGAAGAGTTTTTCCACCTCAGCCCGCGGCAGTGCTCTGGCGCCGCCGAGCAAGTCCGCTACGAGCGTGATCCGGGCAAAATGCTCCACCGTTTCCATGCGAAAGAAAGCCCCGTACTCGTCTTCCGAATAACAGACCACGCCGTGATTCTGCATCATGATCGCGTCGTATTTCGGAATCAGCGGAAGCATCGGCTCTATCAATTCCATCGTTCCCGGCAAGCCGTAACCAGCGAGCGGAACGGACCCTAGACCGACAATAACTTCAGGCAGCAGCGCGAGATCGAGAGGCCGGCCGGCCGCGGCGAAACCGGTTGCTACCGGGGGATGAGCATGCACCACAGCACGTATCCTGGGGCGTAGGCGGTAGATCGCAAGATGCATGCCGAGCTCCGTCGTGGGTTGCCGGAAACCGCTGATTTTATTGCCCTCTATGTCGAGGACAATTAAATCGTTCGCGGACATCATCCCCTTGCTGATGCCCGTTGGGGTCGCGATGATCCGGTCGGCGCCCAGCCGGACGGTGATGTTGCCGTCGTTGGCAGCAATCCACCCTTTTCCGTACATCAGCTTGCCAATGTCGACGACGTTCCGCCGCAATTCCTGTTCCGTCTTCGTCGGCACATCCATTGGGCTTCTCCGAAATTCGCGCAAAACGGAGTGCGGCGCGAAATGGCCACTGCCCCGGACGATGGTGCGCGCCGCACGCTTTGCGCTTCTCCGATACCAAACCTGCGTATCAGCAAGGATGTCCAGTATATCAGGTCCGGTATATTCCTTCCATGTGGCGGACTATCGATGGCCTAAGCAATTAAGTATAAAAAGTGGACGCGAAAATATTCAAACGCTGCTGCGGGATGATCAGCCGCCTAGGGAATATACTGCCGCCGCACTGGGTATGCGCGCGATACTCCGGAGAATTTGGGGGTCGACCGGCCCGCCCTGCTGTATAATCATTTCTTGCGCGCCGGGCATCGCAAGCCGCCAGCGCGTAGAACCGTGGAACTTAGGAGGGGTTGGCGATGAAGCGCCGCAGGTCGGCTATTGTGGGATTGGCGGCCCTTGCGGCCTCTATTCTCGTTCTAGCGCAATCACCGGCCAATCTGCTGCAAAATCCGGGCTTTGAAAACCAGCTTCCTGGGGGATGGACTACCGTTCCCGCTACGGCTTCCTACGGTCTCATATATCGTTCGGAAGCTATGGTCCACGGTGGGAAGTACAGTCTGCGCCTCTTTCCCACGTCGGTGAATACCTCCCCTCTGGCTGCCGGCAACCTGGGAGTGACCCAAACACTCGCCATTCAACCGTACCTGGGCAAGCCGCTGTATTTTTCCGCCTGGATGGATGTGAGAGGTCCGGTGACCGCCCTGGTGCGGCTGATTGGCCTGACTTCGGGTGGGGACCTGTACTTCCGGCAATTGAAGCAGGATGCTCAGACTCCGGCCATGGTGTTTCATCGGGATATTCTGGACCTTCCGAACGACCCGACGCTCATCGCGTTGTTTGTATCTTGCTCCGTGCAAGGCGCCGACGGAGTCGCCACATTTGACGATGTCACCGTATCGAACGATCCCAGCCTCACCAACTGGCCGATGGGACAACCGGACCCGGGGCCGCCTTTGGAGGCGACTGTCGTGATCCGGACGGATCAGACCGTGCGCCGCGTTCCCGCCTCCATGTTCGGTATGAATCTGGAGTGGGTTTC
>JBDTAT010000496.1:0-6890 GCA_039924505.1 Bryobacteraceae bacterium | reverse complement strand
GAATGAGGGAAAGTGCGAACTTCGGCAGCGGCTCCGGCTTGGTGGAACCCCTGGCTTCGAGTCTGCTTTTCATGAACTCCTTTTAAGCGCGATGGCAAACGCGTTCGATTGCGTGGTCGCAATACACGTAGGGCCTACCCTAAATCGCCTTCTGCTGCGGACGATCCCGCAGGTCGGGCCATCGGAATCGAGATGACGGGCGGGCATCGAATCGATCCATCTGCGCCACTGAAGAAGGCCCTGAAAAGGAAAGCGGGTCGCTATGGCGAGCTTTGTGAGCCGTTTATCATTGCCGTTAACGCTCTCGACATCTTCGCCGACGAAATCAGCTTCAGAGAGGCTCTCTTTGGGACGGAGTGCATCCAGGTGACGCGCACCGCGGAAAGAGTCCACACCTCCGAGGCCAGGATTCCGGACGGTCTCTGGACAAATACTTCAGGCCCGTTATACACACGCGTGAGCGCGGTCCTCTTCACAAGAAACGCACGGTCGTCGAACTTTTTGTTGGGCGCTGAAGCGAGGCTTTGCCTGAACCCATGGGCCGAGTACCCATATACAGGCGAGCTAACGCGTTTGCCGAGCGCACGGGCGGAAGGCAATCGGTATGTGGACATTCCCGGCGTCTCGCTCGAGGAGCTGCTCGGAGTAGGAAAATTCTGGCGCGACTGAGCAACTCTCGGGGTGCCTACCGGGTACCCGCCTTTTCCGCCCGAAGAGTCCCGTTACCGGAATGTGAACCGTCGAGATGTATTTCTCTAATAATTTTAACTTGGTCGTAAGTCCGCATCTCGTGAAAGTGACCCTGCCACACCGCTTCCCCGCGTGTAGCCGCCTTTCATTTGCTAATGTTCGTCTTGTCGATTCAAACTGACCCACTACCGGCCGGGGATGCGGAAAGGCAGAATTCGGCGGCGTGGAGCCGGCATTCCGGTCCGGCGATATGCGCATCGCGCCGCAGCGAGCGGACCGTGGCGAACGTTCCGCTCAACAACGCCGTCCCGAGCAGGCGGCTATGCTCCTCGTCGCGCATGCCGATACAGGAATAGATCATAACCGGGACTGGTAGAAAGCGCGCGGCATAGCCCGACCGGGTTCGATCCACGTGTAAGGCGAATCCCTTGCCGATGTGCGGGAGGCCGAATTCACAGGTCAACGGGACTACGAGATTACCATCCGGCTTCAGGCTGTCGAGCCAGACCGCGGCCGGATGTGTGACGCCGGCATTCACCAGAATCGCATCGCGCGGCCCCGGTTCCACGTCGCCGCCGTCGCCTTCCATCACCTCCACTTGCGGATACGCGGACAGACAATCGCAGGCCATCGCGGCAAGGCCGCGGTCGGCCTCGACGGCGGTCACGCGTCCGTTGGGGCCAACCATTTCCGCTAGAATCGCCGAATAGTAGCCGGTCCCGCAGCCCAGATGAAATACGGAATCGCCTTCGCAGACGCGCAGAGCGTCCAGCCACGGCGCGAGAGTTCCAGGATTTCCATTGGTGAGATTTCGCGATGGATCGAGGATGACGGCGACGTCGCTCGATAGCTCCGCTGGATCGGAGACCTCCCGAATCGGCGGCCGCATCTGGCCTGCGGAGGGCGGCGCCAAAACCTGCCAGGGCCCGGCGCCGAGGAATTTCTCCCGTGGAATCGCCGCGAATGCTTCCAGCAGACGGGGGGATTGAATCCCGGTGATGGCGGCAATACGGGCGGCATACTCGCGACGAACTTCGCCGGACATCGTGCGTCAATTATGGCAAAGCCGCCGGGGCGGGCGCCGCGCATTTCGACCTTGATGGATTTTAATGGCGCGGAGCACCGCGAGAGCTTCGCCCAGATCGAAGGCGTGGATCACGTCGGCTTGCGTCCAGGTGAGGCCGTAGCGGCGTTCCTCCAGTTCGGCCAGGACGTCTTTGAGCTGTAGCGCCGGGCAACGGGGAGTTCTCTCTGGGGTTGCGGTGAGGACTGCGAAACCGCTTCCTTATGGTTGCGGCTCGGACCTGGCATCCGTCAGTGGGACCGGGGCGTAGCGGGTCAATTTGAACGCTATGTTCGGATTACCACCGAAGTGGCTGGTAAGCACCTCGCCCCGGAGGCGGCATCCAGTTTTGCGCTACAATGTAGTGCATGAAGACCGAAGTGTATAGCTGGCGCGTTTCCACGGACCTCAAGACAGGTTTGGAATTTGAAGCGCGGCGCCGCAAGATATCGCTCTCCGCGGTTCTGGATCTGGCTGCGCAAGAATGGCTGAGCAAGAGCGGCGCCGGTAACGATAACGAGGAAGAGCAACGGCGTCTTCAGCAGGCGGCAGCCAAATGCTTGGGAGTCTTCGCGAGCGGTGAATCCGGACGCTCCGAGAAGGCCCGGCAGGCAGTGCGGCAGCGTCTACGGCGGCGCTATGGGCGCTAGCGCTCTTATCGATACTGGCGCCATTCTTGCTCTGCTGGACAGATCGGACCGGTGGCATGAGATCTGTGCCGGCGCATTTCAGCAACTACGATTGCCGGTGGTAACCTCGGAAGCGGTTTTGACCGAATTATTCCACTTGGTAGGCGACAATCGCAAGCAGATGGAGGGCGCCTGGAAATTCCTCCGCTCGGGCGCGTTCGCCCTGGCGGCGATCGAAAACCAGGAACTTCCTCAAATCCACGCGTTGATGTCCCGCTATTGGGACCGCCCCATGGATTTCGCGGACGCTACTCTCATGCACCTCGCAAAGCGGGAGTCTCTGTCGACCATCTTCACCGTGGATTACGCGGATTTCGAAATATACCGGATCGACGGCCGCCGACGGCTCCGCATAGTCCCGATGAAACGGCCGTAACCTGGAAGAGTGATCCACGGACTTGAGTGAAACCACGAAAAACCGGGATGCCGTTCTCATCCACGGCGCGAAAGTTCCAGGATTTCCATTGGTGAGATTTCGCGCTGAGTCGAGGATGACGGCGGCGGCGCTCGACAGCGCACGGGTCGCGGGGCGCACCGGCCTCCAGCAGACGGGAGGATTGAATCCGCGACAGCGGCAATCACAGTCGTGACGAACTTCGCCGGACATCGTGCGTCAATTATGGCAAAGCCGCCCGGATGGGCGCCGCGCATTTCGACCTTGATGGATTTTAATGGCGCGCCGGTGCGAGCGCTTCCGTCGATCTGCGAATCGCCGCCGTCTTCTAAAGTAAACGCGCAAAACGGAGTGCGGCGCGAAATCGTTCTTGGCGGGTCTGCAGGTGCGCCCCGCACCCTTTGCGCTTCTAAAGTACACGCGCAAAACGGAGCGCGGCGCGAAATCGTTCTTGGTCCGACTGGAGGCGCGCGGCGCACCGGTTTCCTTGCACTGGATACTTGAAACAAAAACGCGCTATTTTGTTTCTAACACCCAAATACGCCAGCGGCCGGCGGGGCCGCTTCTATACAATGGTTGAGTAAAGCGATGTGGCGCCGTGGGTGGTTTGAAAGGAGCGAGGTTGACGCTATCGCACGTAGGCTCGTTGGTGCTGGATGTCAATATTCTAGAGTTGGTGAACACTGCCGGCTTGGTGCCGAAGGTGGTGATGGGAGTGTTGGCGGCCTTCTCGCTCGCTTCGTGGGCGATCATCTTTTCCAAGTGGTCCTTGTTCCGCCAGGCGCGCGATGCGAACCGCCAGTTTCTGAGAGCGTTCCGCAAGGCTCCCGGCCTGGAGGCGGTCGCGCTGGCGAGCGAGCAATTCCGCTCCTCGCCGTTGGTGGCGGTGTTCGATTTCGGATACGGCGAAGTGGACCGGCAAGTGAAAGCGCGCGGCACGGTGGCGAATAAAGTGGCGCTGGAGCGCAGCTTGCAGCTGGGGGTCAGCGAAGAACTGACCAAGCTGGAGCGCAGCATGAACTGGCTCGCCACCACCGCCAGCGTTTGTCCGTTCATCGGCTTGTTTGGCACGGTGTGGGGAATCATCGACGCGTTTCAACAGCTCGGGCTTTCGGCGAGCGTCAGCCTGCGCGCGGTGGGGCCGGGCATTGCCGACGCGCTGGTGGCGACTGCGCTCGGATTGGCGGCGGCCATTCCAGCGGCGATTTTCTACAACCACTACGGACATTCCATCAAGGAGTTCGGCGCGCGCATGGACGACTTCTGCATGGAGTTTCTCAACATGGCCGAGCGGGACTTTGAGGATTAAGCGCGATGGCATTCTCTTTCGGCGAGCAAAACGGCGGCAGGCGGGGGCGGTCGCGCGGCATGAGCGCGATGGCGGAGATGAACATCGTTCCGCTGGTGGATGTGGTGCTGGTGCTGCTGATTATTTTTATGCTGACCGCGCACGTGATGGAGTTCGGGCTGGAAGTGCAGGTTCCGAAGGTGAAATCCGTTCAGCAGACCGCCGATGTGCTGCCGATTGTCACCATCACGCGCGATGGCGATCTGATGCTGGGCGACAAGCCGGCCAATATCAATTTTCTGCCGGCCGAAATCGCGGGCCGTTATTCGAAAGCGAAAGGCGTATACGTCCGCGCCGATAAGGGAACTACCTGGGACATCATTGCGCAAGTGGTGGCGGCGCTGGGCGATGCCAAGCTGGATGTGAAAATGGTAACCCAACCGGAGGATGAGTCGGGCCGGTCGAGACCCGCCAGACGCGCGCGATGAGCCAGCCTGTCGACATTCTGGATCAGCAGGAATCGTTCCGCCGCCCACTTGCCTACTCCGCCGGGTTTCACGTTCTGGTTATCGCTACGTTTGCCGGGGCGCAGTGGCTGGCGCACTTTGGACACGAGCCATTCGGCAGCCCCAACGCGTTGGGAGGCGCGATTGGCATCACAGCCGTGGATTCGATCCCACTGCCGAATCGCGCCGGTCACCGTAACCCGGTGGCGAACGACAGTGAATCGCACGCTCCCGAGCCGCCGCCCAAACCAACCCCGAAAAAGAAAGTACCCGATCCGGAGCTGGACGCGATTTTGATCCAGAGCCGGACGCCGCTGAAAAAGCCGGCGAAGGAAGACCGCTCCGCACAAAGATACCGGCCGGAGCCTGAGCCGAAGGCGAACCAGTTGTACAGCCGGAATGGCGAGGCAATCAGCTCGCCGCTATATGGCGGCGTGCAAGGGGCGAGCGGCGTCGGGGTGGGGCAGCACAGTTCGCTCGGCGTGCGCTTCGGCGCGTATGAAGATATTTTGCGCCAGCGCGTCGCCCAGCATTGGCATACCGGCGACGTGGACCCGCACATTCAAACCGCCCCGCCGGTGATTGTCACTTTCGATCTGATGCGGGACGGCACGGTCCGCAATGTCCAGATTTTGCAGAACAGCGGCAACTCGGCGCTCGATTTCTCTTCACAACGGGCGATCCTGGAAGCCAGTCCTTTTCCAAAGCTGCCGGACGCGTATCGCGCCGATAGCGCACACATTGAATTCTGGTTCCAATTAAAGCGATGAAAAAGACAATAACAATTCGACGATTCCACGATTCGCGCACGACGCGGTTCGCCCTCACGTGCGGTCTGATTCTGGCCACGGCCGGTCTGCTCCCGGCGCAGCAAAGTGAGATGATCATCAAGCTGACCAAGGGCGACCTGCCTGTGATCGCCGTTCCGGATTTTCGCGGATCCGGCGCTGCGCAGCGGTTCATGGGCACGTTCAACGAGAGGCTGTTCAGCACGCTGCAGGAGGCCGGGATATTCAAAATGGCGCCGAAGGGGCTCTATCCGGCCGGCGTTCCGCAGCAGCCCACGGACTTCAAACCTCCCACCATGCCGGCGAGCGTTCGCGCCGGCGAAATTCCGCAACCTAAAAGCAACGGTCCGTGGCTGACCGACTGGTCCGGACCGCCGGTGAACGCCAACTATCTCGCCTTCGGTTACACAGCGGTGCAGAACAACCAGCTTGTGTTGTTCGGATGGTTGTATTCCGTTACACAGCCCGATCCGCAGAGCGCGCAGTTGCTCGGGAAGCTGTATTTCGGGACGGTGGACGACGGGGGCGCGAAAAAGGCGGCCGAGGATTTCGCCGCCGATATACTGGAACAGTTCGGTGTGAAGAGCCTGGCGGGATCGAAGATCTATTTCGTCTCCGACCGCACGGGACATAAAGAGATCTGGTCGATGGACTACGACGGATCCAATCAAAAGCAGTTCACGCATTCCGGCGCCATCAGCATCTTCCCGTGCGTGTCGCCGGATGGATCGAAGATCGCATTCACGACCAACGAGCGCGGCCGGTGGCAGGTAATGGTCTACTCGCTGGAGACGGGAAGGCGTCTTCCGTTTTATAATCAGCAGGCGTCCATGAATGCGCCGGGCGGCTTCACGCCGGACAGTAAACAGTTGGTGTTTTATTCCACGCTGGCGGGCGGATTTTCGCAGATTTACATCGCCAACGTGGATGGCAGCGGAATGCGCCGGTTGGCCGACAGCCGGTCGGTGGACGTGGAGCCGAAGGTGAACCCCAAGACCGGGGCCGACGTCGTTTTCGCCTCCGGCCGATCGGGGACCGAACAAATATATAAAATGAGCATGGAAGGAGTGGACGTCGTAAGATTGACTACAGGGGAAGGTGACGCATCGAATCCGGCCTGGAATCCGGATGGCCAGCACATCGCGTTCGCCTGGACCAGAGGATTCGAGCCCGGCAACTTTAACATCTTTATCATGGATGTTTCCAATCGCGATTACGTGCAACTCACGCATGGCGAAGGCCGCAATGAGAATCCTGCATGGGCGGCCGACGGACTTCACCTGGCGTATTCGTCGCGGCGCGGCCGGCAATCGCAGATTTACACCATGCTGGCGGATGGCACACATCAGCAGCAACTCACTACGCAGGGAAATAATATCAACCCTGTTTGGGTAAAAGCACCACAGTAAATTGACCATACAAATTCGAGGAGATGTTCAGGATGAACAAGCATATGTTGGAAACCAGCAGAG
>JBDTAT010000495.1:0-4037 GCA_039924505.1 Bryobacteraceae bacterium | reverse complement strand
CGTGGCGAACCAATTCGTGGGCGGGTGGCAATTGAACCTGATTCCGTCGGTCCAGTCCGGCGTCAATCGTGACGTCACGGCTCCGAACCTGTCCACGATCAGCTACGTGACGATGCGCGCCGAGGCTACCGGGATTAATTCCGGCTCGCCGTTCAGCCTCAACGGGGCGTCTATCACGCCCAGCCAAGGCTTTGGAGGCAACAATACTTCGCTCTACTGGTTCAATCCCAACGCGTTCGCCCAGACTCCACCGCTTCAGTTCGGAACCTCCGGACGGGACATTATCGCGTCGCCGGGTTTTGTGAACTGGGACATCTCGATGTTCAAAACATTCCGGATTCGCGAGAAGGTCACATTGGAATTCCGGGCGGAGCTTTTCGATGCGTTCAATAACGTCCGGTTCGATCCGCCAAATCTGGATTCATCGAGTCCGTTTTTCGGCCAGATCCTGGGCGCGGAGTCTCCGCGGATTATCCAGTTAGTGCTCCGGCTCCAGTTTTAAACATAGCGCCGTAAGTAGTTGCGCAACCGCTCCGTAGAAGACGCGGCCCAAATAATCGATTCCCGCGACCGGGCCGCCGCGTCTTCATCACTTTTGGCGGCCCGCAGGGCCATGGGGCACTCCCTGCGGTCGCGGCTCGGTTTTGATTCCGATGGGCGAGATGGCCTTGTTATTTCGTGGCAGACCCTTAGAGCATAGATCTCACGTGGCCACATCGGGACCCTATTGAAATCGGTTCTGGCGGCCGATGAAAGAACGGAGGCAGAATCCGGTCCACTGGTGCGTCCGCTGCCGCCGCGGGAGATAGCCCAAGCTCATGAAACGAAATCTGGTTCCGCTGCTCGGTATCGCCTTCGTGGTGGCGATCGCATCCACTGGTATCTTCTACGGCTTGTTTGTAAGTAAGATACACGGGTCCAGCGCGCCGCAGAAGTCGATCGTGGTGGCGGCGCGGCCCATTAAGAAAGGGACCGTGCTAACTCCCGGGGATTTGAAGACATCGCCCTGGGCCGGGGCCAGTCTGCCAAAGGACACGTACGGGAATTTGGATTCCGCGGCTGGATCTACCGTTCTGGAAGATATCGCTGACGGCGAGCCGGTGCTGCGGGAACGTCTGGCGTCGAAGGATGGGGCATCGGGCGGCGCCGGAATTCCGTCCGGGATGCGCGCTGTGTCGGTTCACATCACGGACTCGACAGGTGTATTGGGGCTGATTCGTCCGGGCTCTAAAGTGGACGTCCAGGTGGTCAGCCCGCGCGGCACGCCTGAAACCGAGGCCCGGACGGTCTTGGAAAATGTGCCGGTCGTATCGGTTGGGGCACCCGAACCGGGATCGCAAGGCGGCATGGTCATCCCGGTAGTAACGCTGTTGGTGCGGCCGGTCGACGGAGACGTGCTGGCGGTGGCCGATTCCGCGGCGCGCGTCCGGCTGGCATTGCGTAACCCGCTCGATGACGGCACACGGCGCGCGGCCGGATTGTCTCTGGCGTCGGTGTTTCGTGGCGCCACAGCCGGCGGCGGACGGGTAGAACCGGCGATAGCGAGGGGAGCGGCGGCGGTGGTCTCCGGTCCGAGAATCGTTCCGGTGGCGGCCACCAGACCCCGGCCCGGCGAGCGGCTTATCCGACGGAACGACGAACATAGGGACGATAACATTTCGTTGTGGATACAGGTGGTGGGCGTCGAACCAGGCGGCCTGGAGGAGATAAACTCACAGGTGGTCTCGCCGAGCCGGCCGGACCTGCTTCAGGTAGCCGCATTCCGGGCAGGCACGAACGGGGCGGCATCTATAAAGTCACTCGAAAATCGTCATCTGATCGACGTGGTCTCGACCGTGCGATTGACGGCGGGATTGAACCGGCCGGTGAGCGTGCAGGCCGGGTCGCGTCCCAATGGGACTGCGGCGGCGGCCAAACCTCTCGAAAACGGCTCCGATTGTGGCATTCGCATCCGTTTCCAGCCGTTTCAGACGGCGGATGGGAGATTGCGGGTGCGGGTGTCTCCGGAAGTGACGGCGCCGGATGGCCCCCGCATCTCCGTGCGCAAGGCCGAGACCGAGGCCGATCTGGCCGACGGACAGAGTTTTGTGATCAGCGGGTTGATTGGGAGCAAAGACCGGGCGGCAGTCCTGTCCAGCTTGTTCGCGGGATCGGACTCGCCGGGGATGGAGTTGCTGGTGATGGTGACGCCGCGGATTGCGGCGCCGGTGCGCACGGCCGGATTGCGGCCTTAAAGTAGCGGAAGCGGAGCCTCGTCCTCATGGTCGTTGGATCGATCCTGCTGTTTTTTGCAATCACGTTTGTCACGATCGCCCTGGCCGTAGTGGCCGGATCAATCGTCTTTCAGAAACTCTCGAGCTCGCGGGCGGGAGAGCCGCCCTCCGATGCCGCAGCCGCGGATGAGGATTTTGAGTCTCCACTCTTTAAGGCGGAAACGCTGAGCACCATCTCTCTGTGGCACAGCCTGTTGACGCGGTTCGACTTTGTCGAGAACATGAAAGCCCGGATGGCAGAGGCGGATTTGAGTTGGTCGGTCGGCCGCCTCACCTCCATGATGCTGCTGGCCGGCACGCTGGCGCTGGTCGTGGCGACGAACCTGGAGGGGATTCCGGCATGGGCGGCCGTGCTGGCCGGCGGAGTGGCGGCGGCGGCTCCGTACCTGTACGTTCTAAGGCGGCGGAGGAAGCGGTTTGAAAGGTTCCGGGAGTTCTTCCCCGATGCGCTCGATTCCCTCGCACGCGCGCTGCGGGCCGGCTATCCGCTGTCTGCGTCGCTCGATGTAGTTGCGGCCGAAACTCCGGATCCGGTATCGGTCGAGATGCGGAAAACGTTCGTCGAGGCGAATCTCGGATTGCCGTGGGACCGCGCATTGTCGAATCTGGCCACGCGTGTGCCGCTGCTGGAGGTGAACCTGTTCGCCGCGGCGGTGCAACTCCACTCGCGCACCGGCGGGCGGCTGAACGAAGTGATCGCCGGCTTGTCCGAAACCATGCGCGAGAACGTGGCACTGCAGGGAGAGGTGCGCTCCATGGCCGCGCACGGCAAGTTGACCGGGCTGGTCCTTACGCTGATTCCCCTGGCCATCATGGCCATGATGGCCTACGTCAGCCCGATGTACGTGCGCGTGTTGCTCGATTATAAATACGGCAAGGACCTGATCGCCATCGCTATCGCCTGTTTAGTGGCGGCGCACTTCGTCATCCGGCGCATTGTGGACATTGAGATATGAGTCCGGACGTCTGGTTGATGGCCGGCTTCTTTTTGTTTATGCTCGCAGCGGTATCCGCGGCCGGGTACGTTTTCATACTGCGCCCCGCGCAATCGAATCCGCGGCCGGTTGAAATACCGACGGCGCTGACTCTGCCCGATCCGGACGAAGGTTCTCCGCGCGGGCTTATGATTCAAGCGTTCCGGCTACTCGGGGAAGCGATTCCGGGAGCGCAATCCGATTCGAATCCGCTACGGAAGCGTCTGGCGGCGGCCGGCTACCGAAGGCCGACCGCGGTCTCGATATTCTACGGCATCAAGTGCGTTCTGGGGGTGCTGCTGGGCGTCACCGCCGGTTGGCTTGCGGTGCTCTACGACGGCAACATTCTCGACTCGGTCATCCCGTTTGTCTGCGCCTTCGGATTCGGATACCTGATTCCGGATCGAGTCCTCGGCCGTAAGGTGCTGGCGCGGAAAACGCGTCTGCGGCGCGCGCTGCCGGCCGCGATGGACCTGCTGATTCTGGCGATTGAAGCGGGACAGGCTCTCGACCAGGCAGTACACGATGCCAGCCGGGGATTGCGGGCCACGTTCCCGGATCTGGCGGCTGAGCTGATGCTGATGCACCTCGAACTTCGAGCATCCAAAAGCCGCAGCGAGGCCATCCGGAATTTCTCCGATCGAGTGAACGATCTGGAGGTGCGCAAGTTCGCCAGTCTGCTGCTCGATACGGACCGGTTCGGCGCCAGTCTGGGTCCGGCATTGCGCACGCACGCCAAGTACCTGCGCATCCGATTCCGCCAACTGGCGCAGGAGCGGGCGCGGAAAAT
>JBDTAT010000494.1:0-3297 GCA_039924505.1 Bryobacteraceae bacterium | reverse complement strand
ATTCACAATCATCCAGACGATCGTCCCCGCCGCTACCGGCAGAATAAAAAAGTGAAACACCGGGTCGGTGCGGGCGTGATTCTTCAGTGTTTGGGGAACGCGTTCCGCCATGGAAATCTCCTTCGAGTTTTGAATTGATGGTTTCGGCTTGATTGTACCGTGCGCGTGGCGATCGCACTAAAATGGAGAGCGGGGTCCACCTATGCCAGCCGCGCCACCAGTCTCCGCTTCCGCACCCGTATCGGCGCGCTTGGCGGCGTGCGCCTGGGTTGTCCTTGGTCTCAATTTACTAGTCGTCCTCTGGGGCGCATTCGTCCGCGCGTCCGGCTCCGGAGCCGGCTGCGGCAGCCACTGGCCGTTGTGTAATGGCGTCGTTTTGCCGCAAGCCCCCACCACGCATACGCTCATCGAATTTACACACCGGCTCACCAGCGGCATCGCGCTGATTTCCGTCGTCGTGCTGGTTGTCTGGAGTTTTCGCGCGTCGGCGCGCCGTCATCCGGTGCGCCTCGCCGCGCTCGGCTCGCTTTTCTTCATCCTCACGGAAGCCGCGCTCGGCGCCGGTCTGGTGTTGTTCAACTACGTCACTACTAACGCGTCCGGGGCCCGCGCCGCGTTTCTTTCGGCGCACTTGGTGAATACGCTGTTGCTGCTGGCAACCATTTCGCTCACCGGATGGCTCGCTTCCGGCGGCGCTCTCCCGTCCGAGCGCTATGACGCGCTCGCATGGACGCTGCTGGCTGCGCTTGCGGGCACGATCATTCTCGGCGTCACCGGAGCCATCGCGGCCTTGGGCGACACGCTCTATCCGGCCGCATCCGTGGCCGCTGGCATTAAGCAGGACTTATCGTCCGCCTCCAGTGTGCTGCTGCGGCTGCGCGTCCTGCATCCCTTCCTCGCAATTGCCGTCGGCATCGCGATCATCGCCGCGGCGTGGCTCGCCTCCGCCCATTGCGCTGGTGAACTCACGCGCCGGTTATCGTCCGCGGTGATTGTTCTAGTGGTGGCTCAGCTCGCGGCGGGCCTGTTGAATCTCCTGCTGCTAGCCCCTGTCTGGATGCAGATTATACACTTGCTGCTGGCCGACCTGCTCTGGATCGCGCTGGTGCTGCTGACGCTTTCGGCGCTCGCTCCGCATCCCGGGCGAACCCGCGCCTAACCTTTCCGGTCCTGCACGCGCCCTTTCCACTCGCCGCCCTGGCCGCTCCAGTAGCGTAGCGCGGAATCCACCGTTGCCGCCAAGTAGAACGCCGCGATCAGCGGGGCCAGCGGCGCCCATGCCAACGTCCGCCCATAGAACCGCAGGGTCGGCGCGAAGGCAATCGCCGTCAGTATCCATGCTCCCGCGCCCAACCCCGCAGCCCATCCGTGTCCTAATACCGCGAGCAGCGGCGGAGCCAGATACGTCAGCGTCATCCCCGCGGCCGTCGCAGCCAACAGCAGCGCCGAGTGCCCCAACTGCGTGAACGCCGTGCGCGCAATCATCCGTTCTATATCGCCAAAACCGTATGCCCGCAGACTGCGCGTCGTGGATGTCACGCCGAGCCAGATCGCGCCACCCGTGCGCTTCACCGCGTCGGCTAGCGCGCAATCGTCGATCAGCGCCCCGCGAATAGCCTCCATGCCGCCAATCCGTTCCAGGGCCTCGGCGCGAATCAGAATGCAGCCGCCCGCGGCCGCCGCTGTGCGCCGGTCCTTGCGCCCCACCCAAGCTGGAGGATATAGAAGGAAAAAGAAAAACACGAACGCCGGAATCAACGCCCGCTCAGCCAGTGACTCGGTCCGCAGCTTCACCATCAGCGACGCCAAATCGAGCCGCCCCCATTCCGCGCGCGCCACCAGCTTCGAAAGATTGTCCGCCGCGTGTGCGATGTCGGCGTCGGTCAGCAGGTAATACTCGGGCGCACGATCCGCGGCTTTCCGCAGCCCTTCGGAAACCGCCCACAATTTCCCGGTCCATCCCGGCGCCTTCGGGCGCGCCGCGATTACCGTCAATCGCCCGGCTTCTCCCCCGAGTTCCGCCGCCTCACGCGCCCGCTCCGCCGTCCCATCCGTGCTGTCGTCATCCACCAACACCACATGGAATGGCCCGGCGTAATCCTGCGTCAGCAACGTGCCAAGCGCTGCACCCACCACGTCCGCCTCATTGCGGGCCGGTACGATTGCCACCACCGCCGGCGCCGGCGCGGCCGAAGGTGCGGCGCTTTCACACGTCCGCCAGAATCCGCCGCGCGCGGTGATGAGATAAATCCAGATCGCCAGCGTTGCGCCGCCCGCCGCCTCCGCCATCATCGCGGAGCTACCGGTGGCAGTGCGCCGCGCCGCGCTTTTCCAGATACTGCTGATGATATTCCTCGGCGCGATAGAACTCCGGCGCCGGTTCAATCGCCGTCACGATGGGTTTCCGGAAACTTCCGGCCTTCTGTAACTTCTCTTTTGACGCCCGCGCAGCCGTTTCCTGCTCCGGCGTGTGAAAGAAGATCGCCGACCGGTATTGCGTCCCCACGTCCGGACCCTGCCGGTTCAACTGCGTCGGGTCGTGGTTTTCCCAGAACACGCCGAGCACTTGCTCGTAGGAAATCTGCGCCGGATCGTACTCCACTCGCACCACTTCGGCGTGGCCCGTGCGGTTCGTACAGACATCTTCGTACGTCGGATTCGCCATCGCGCCGCCAGCGTATCCCACCGCCGTCGATGTCACGCCCTTCGTCGCGCGGAACGCCGCTTCGACTCCCCAGAAACAGCCGGCTCCAAACGTAGCTTGTTCCATGCCTCTATTGTAAGGCTCCGGGAGCCTACCGAGCCGCGACCCTTCCGAGGGGTCCATCACGCGGCGCAAAATTGCAGCGCGCTTCGTCGTTCGCCATCGGCCGCCGGGAATGGCGTAGCATCGGGAGATGATTTATAGAGCATTATTCCTCTGCGCCGTGTTGCTGCCGCTCCAGGCCGGCCAGTTGATTCTTCCCGGCAAGGCGCTTGAACGAGACCGCCCCGTAGTCGTCACGTACCGGTTTGCGCGGCAGGGCACCGGAAAAGGAGAGTTGTCGGTGAATTGGACCGACGCTCTCGGCCGCGTCGTGGAAGACCGCCAGCAGCCGTTTGTGCTGACCGATGAAACCGACGTTCGCTTCCCGCTGGATCTGCGCCGCGCCGTGTCGATGGCCAATACGCTGACGGTGCATGCGGCGTTCGACGGCGTCGACAAGAAGGGCGCGCCCGATCGCCGCGACGAGCGGGAGAGCGCGGCGTTTACCGCCAAACCCCGCGAGCACGGCTGGCGCGATTACCAGATCATCA
>JBDTAT010000493.1:0-2801 GCA_039924505.1 Bryobacteraceae bacterium | reverse complement strand
GTCGTTGTGTGCCCGGTCCGGCGGGAAGCGGTCGTCGTCGATTTTGCCGCTGGGGCGCCGGGTTTTTTCGCCGCGGTCCCGGCGCGCCCTTTAGACGATTGGTGGATGTACTTGGCGTGCGCCGTTTTCTTCGACTTCGCCGTAGCCGCTTTTGGCGACGGCGTGGCCGCGGTCAACGCCACCGCTCCAACGAAAACCGCCACAGTCAAAATAGATATGGGTTTCGACATCCGTAAATTCCAGCCTGCGCTTACTGCGTCGGCAGGGTGCCGGAAACAAACGAGCTGGAAAACGGCCCGCGCCCGCCACGGGCTCCGCGCGCGATACGGAACGCGACCGCATCGCCTGGTTTTAGTGTGCCCTGGATGCGCCGCACATCCTCCACCGACGTCACCGGCCGACGGTTGATGGAGAGAATCACATCCCCCTCCATCAGGCCGATGTCCTCGGCGAAGGAATCGGTTTCCACCTGCGTGACCTTCACGCCGTTCTTTTCGTTCGACCCCATTGCGTCCTTCTCGGCGTCGGAAAGGTGCCGGATGCGCAGGCCGAACTTGGCGGGCATCGTGTCGGACTTCGGATCTGGCGCGACGCGTACCGATGGCTCCTGATCGTCGTCGTAGCCCGGCTGGCCTTTCATTCCCTCGGCGCGATCGGCGACCACAATCTTGAAGTCCATCTTCTTGCCGTCCCGGTCTACATTAATGTTCGCGGGTGAGCCGACCGGGATGTCGGAGACGCGGTTTACCAGGTCGTCGCCGTCCTTCACGGGCTGTCCGTTCAGCGCCAGAATTATGTCGTCGGCCTTCAGGCCCGACTTGTCCGCCGGTCCGCCCTTGGGAACGTCGAGCACCAGCACGCCATGATTCGTGCCGAGCGCGCGCAGCAGGTCCGGCTTGTCCGCCTTGTTCCAGACGATGCCGATATATCCGCGCGTGACACGTCCGCTCTGGATGATGTCGTTGTACACATGGACGGCCATATTCATCGGCAGCGCGAATCCGATGCCCTGGTAGCCGCCGCTCTGGGTCGCGATCATGGTGTTCACGCCGATGACTTCGCCCCGGATGTTCAGCAGCGGGCCTCCACTGTTACCCGGATTGATGGCGGCGTCGGTTTGGATGAAGTGTTGGAAAACCTGAGCTCCCGCGATATCGCGGCCCGTCGCGCTGACAATACCCGCGGTCACCGACGCCTCCAGTCCAAACGGCGACCCGATCGCCACCGACCAGTCGCCCACTTGCACGGCGTCGGAGTTGCCGATCGCGACGGGAATCAAGAGTTTTCTCGGTTCGATTTTCAGTACGGCAAGGTCAGTTTCGCGGTCGGTTCCGATCAGGTGCGCGCGGTATTCGGTGTCGTCGCCGTGCAGCTTCACGCGAATGCGGTCAACCTTATCGATGACGTGATTGTTCGTGATGATATAGCCGTTCTTGTCGACGACAAAACCGGTGCCGGACTGCTCGTGGCGAAAGGCTTGCGGCGGCATGTCGCCGCCCATCGGACCATGAAAGAACCTGCGGAACAGATCCATGCCGTCGTCGCCGCCGCTACTGCCGCCTCCGTCGCCCTCGGCGTCATCCGGCGGTTGCGTGCGTTTGCGGCTGCTGGCCTCCGGTTTCGACGAGAAATCGGCCGTGATATACACTACCGACGGCTCCAGCTTTTTGGCAAGCTTGGTGAAGTCGTTGCCGAGCGGAACGGCGGGTGGAATAGTGAGCGGCGCCGCGTCCCGCGCCACGGCCTGCGCCTTGGCGGCGCGGACGCCGGTGTTCAACAGGGTCCCGATCACAATTCCCACCGAGAGGGTGAACAACAGCAGGGTAAACGATAGGAGCTTTTGCTCGCGGATTCTGTCCACAAACTTCATGGGATTCCCTTGGTTACCTTTCTAACCCCCGGTCAAGCCGCCCCGGTCAGGCCAATCATCTTTATTATAAGCGCACCAATTGAAAGAGAGGAGATCGGCGCCCCGGCCGTGGCTCTGAAGGCCCATTCCGCGGGTTTCTCAAAGACGATTTGACGGGCGCTAGAATAGGAATGCAATGCACACCGTGCTATTGGGATCGATTCTAACGCTGGGGCTCGCCGCCGGACTGGGCGCCGCCGAAAAATACAACGGTCCACGCCCGCCCAAGCAGGATCTCCCGTATCTGGTACATGCCGACAACCTGGTCCCGACCGAAGCCAGCCAGGCTAACTCCGAGTCGCATCGCGGCAGCACCACCTACACGATTGCCGGTGCGGCCTCCCCGGCGCGAACGCCGTTGGCGGAGCCAATTTTCCTGATCGATTCGAACACCATCGACGCGGAGCGGTTGGAAATGTACCGCATGGACGTGAAAGGCGGCCGGCGCGAAATCTCGCTGTCCGGCGGACGGCGCGGTTCCGGTAAACCGATTCACCTTTCGGTGACGCCGCTGGGGGATCATCTCTATCGCGTCGAAGCGGCCGAGATGCTCGAAAACGGCGAGTACGTCCTCACTCCGAACGGCTCCAACCAGGTTTTCTGTTTCGAGATTTACTGATCGCGGCGCACGGTATTGGGAGAAAACGCCGGCAAGCAGACCGCGATGTATTCGGCGCCTTCGGGTGACGGTGTGCTGTACCGCACCCACTCGCCGCCCCGCGCGATGATGGCTTGGCCGGCCTTCACATCGAGCGTACCGCCCGCGTGTTCCACCCGCAGCGCCCCGCGCAATACTACAGTGAACTCGTCGAATTCCGGCGTCTGCCCGGGTTCGGTCCAACCCGATGGGCTGCGCATGTGCGCGACACTGATCGACGAGGTCTGCGAATTC
>JBDTAT010000492.1:0-3763 GCA_039924505.1 Bryobacteraceae bacterium | reverse complement strand
CAGTCCGGCGCACCGCGTCTACCCGTAATCCGAATTCGCTGTGATATATTCTTAGGGCTCGGCATGAAATAACTATGGCAACCGCTCCCTTACGGTCACGGCTCGGTAGTCAATTCCGCGGGTCGGTAGCCGATTCCGACGGTGCGAGATGGCATGGTTATTTCGTAACGAATGCCTAGCGATCTTTCGCCGATCGTTCAGCGGCCATAGGGCGTTGAAACCGTAGCAAAGGAATTGAATTACGATGGCCAAGACCGACTTCAAGTCCGTGGATGAGTATATCGCCTCACAGCCCGGGGCCGTGCCCGGCGCCGAGGAAGCGATCTCGCACCCCGCCACTGATCGGGTGATCGCGGCGTTCCGGGACGACCTTGCGCCGTACAAGGTCAACAAGGGCACGATCCGCTTCCCGCTCTCCGAGTCCGTCCCCGTGAAGTTGATCGAACGCATCGCGAAGTTCCGCGCCAAGGAAGTCGCGGAGCGCGAGAAGGCGAAGGCCGCCGCGCCGAAGAAGCCGTAGGGCGACAAGGCGGTTTCTCAAACCGACCCGTTACCGGGTAATCCATTATTAATTGTGAGTTAGAAAGCCGCTTAACGGGAATCTCCGCGGTCCAGGCTGCGTCCAAGGAAGTGAAGAATGGAGGCATGATCTTCCATCCAGGGAGGGTAGCAAAATGTTGAAGAGATTCGGAATTCCGATCCTGATGCTGGCTGCGGTGCTCCTGGTGGCTGGCGCTTCTCCTGCGCAAGCGGGCGTGCATTTCGGAGTGGGGATTTATGTGGCTCCGCCGCCGGTTTACGTTTATCATGCCAATCCGTACGCATACGTAAACCCGTACCCATATCCGGGGTATGGATATGTTGCGCCTCCGCCGGCGTATGTCTACCCATACACCTACGGTTACGGTTACTCCGGCCCCGTCTATCGTGGATTCTACGGGCGGCGTCCGGTGTATCGCGGGCATGAATGGCGAGGTCACGAAGGCCGGGAAGGCCGCAGCCACCGGCGCTAAGGATTTGTTGCGAAATAACCATGCCAACCGCTCCCTTACGGTCACGGCTCGGAAGCGCTAAACTAAGCGTCCGCGCTCATAAATAGCGCCAGGCGCGCCATGGCTTCTTCGAGTATCGCTCTCTCGGCTGCGTAACAGATTCGCAGGGAGCCTTCACCGCCCTGGCCGAATGCCACGCCGGGCGCGAGTCCCACCTTGGTTTTCATCAGCAGCCGTTTGCAAAAACTGAAGGAATCATCCAGTCCCTCGATGCGGGGAAACAGGTAGAACGCGCCCTCCGGCTGGGGCACGGTAACTCGCGGCATTTTCTTCAGCGCGGCAAGGCAGAAGTCGCGGTTTTCGCGCAATCGCAGCATCATTTCGGCGATTGCGGCTTCGCCCCATAGCAGCGCCGTTTCACCGGCCCGCTGCGAGAAGCTGGGCGCATGGGAGACGATGAACTCGTTCAACTGCGTAGCCCGCGCCGCCAAATCGGCACGCGCCACCAGCCAGCCAACCCGCCAGCCAGTCATGCAATAGGCCTTCGAGAACGATTGCGCCACCATGACGGCGTCATCGCGCGAGGCTTTCTTCAAAATCGACGGCGCCGTCTTGCCGGCGTAGTAGAGCCGCTCATAAACTTCGTCGGCCAGCAGCCACAGGGCGTGCCGCCGTGCAAACTCAAGCAGCCGCTCCTGGTCGCGCTCCGTCGCCACCCATCCCAGCGGATTCGATGGAGACGTATAGAGCAACAAACGCGTGCGCGAAGTTACCGCCGCCTCCAACGCATCGAAGTCGATCTCGTACCGGCCGCCTACGAACGGATGCGGCACCTCGCGCGGATGGGCATTCGCCATCGTCACGATGGAGGACCCGTTCGGCCACGCCGGTGTCAGAACAATCGCCTCGTCGCCCGGATCCAGCACACACCGGATTCCGACGTTCAGCGCCTGCACACCCGACGCCGTTACCACCAGTTCGCGCTCCGGGTCGATCTGGACGTCGTGCAGCCCGCAATAATAGCGCGCCAAAGCCCGGCGCAGCGACGGCAGTCCCGCGTTCTCCGTATAAAACGTGAAGCCGTCGGCCATCGCCTTTTGCGCCGCCCGTTTGATGTATTCAGGCGTCGGGATGTTGGACTCGCCGAAGTAGAGCTTCAGCACGTCGTTCATCCCCATGGCGATCTCGGCGAGCTCCCGAATCCGGGAATTAGGAACGCGTAGGGCGGAGGGAGCCAGCTCGGCAGGCATGGAGTATTACCAGTTTAACAGAAAAAATATCCTGGAGATTTATGTACCAAGGGTACTGCCAGTTACCGTTAGTGACAAACCGTTTTCATCGAGATCTAAAGCATTTGGAATCAGTCTCCTGCGGGAAGCATCCCATCTTACACTCCTTGGGTGTATTACAGGAATATTACGGTTGACTAGTCCTGTAATTTCGCGTATTATTACTATGTAAGTATCAGTATCAGACAACGGAGGAAAGAGGAAATATGAAGAAAATTTTACTAACCCTAGCGCTATGCGGTTTGTCAGCTTCACTGGCAAGCGCAACGGTGATTTTGACGCCTCAGACGCCATACCCGGCTGGCACAGGGCCGTTCACTTACAACATCGGCGTATTTCTTCCCGGCGGAGAGAACTTCGATGTAAAAGACTTCGCAACAGTGTACGACATCAACATGTTGATGGGAACGCCGACGTTCACTCCCAGCGTGCTCGCCAGCGGTTCTACCTTTGCGGTGACTATGCAGTTAACCGGACTGACTCCCAGTGGAATTGCGCCGACAGACGTTGCAAGCATCCCGAATATCTCGGTGATGCTGACTGCCGGCCAACTCACGAACGCCACCGGTTCGGCAGAGAATCTGGGTATCCTTTCGTTCGTGTCGGGGTCGAATGCGACGATCACCGGGCAGTACACATCGCTTACCCACGATAGTAGCGGGCCCAACGCGAACCTCGGCGAGGTCCTGCTTCCGACCAATTCCGGGACCGGTAAAACACCGGAGCCGGTTTCGTTCATCCTGCTTGGATCCGGCTTGATAGCGCTCGGCGCCCTCTCGCGCAAGGCGAAGATCGTCCGATAACCATAGGTTTAAGTTCAACGAATCGACGACGGGCGGTCTTCGGGCCGCTCGTTTTTTATTTGTGGGCGAGCTATGCGCGGGCTTCCAAGCGCCGGGTCCAATCCACCAGCCGCACCAGCAGCTTGCGGATTTGCTCCCGGGTGTTGTCATCGGTCAAGTTGCCTTGATCGTCAAATCGCTGGGCGGCATTTCCGATCATCACCTCCGGCGCGTTCAGCACGTGAAGATTCAAATAGACGGCCACCTGCCGCAAATGATATTGCGCCCGCGCCGTGCCGAGGCCACCACCGGAGGCGCCCATGATCGCCGTTGGCTTTCCGTCCCAGGCATTGTCGCCGTACGGCCGCGATGCCCAGTCGATAGCATTCTTCAGCACTCCGGGGATCGAGTAGTTGTATTCGGGTGTCACGAAGAGAATCGCGTCCGCGGCGCGAATGCGCTCCTTGAACAGCACCACGCGCTCCGGTGGACGCATTTCGCCGTCCTGGTTGTAGGGAGGAATTCCGTCCAGATCGAACGTTTCCAGCTTGACGCCGTCCGGCACAAGCTGCTCCGCAGCCCGCAGCGCGGAGCGATTGTACGATCCTTTGCGCAAACTGCCGGGGATTCCGAGTATCGTGAATGGCATATCCATACGATGTATAGCACGCCCGGCAGGCTTCAGTTTCTTGAATCCGCG
>JBDTAT010000491.1:0-8165 GCA_039924505.1 Bryobacteraceae bacterium | reverse complement strand
GACATTCGCGGCTATAATGCCGGTAGCGTTGATCTTGATGACTGTGACCAGATCGCCCGGGGGCCAGCCGCAGTCCGGTATGATGCCAATCGACAGTTTTTTGGAATTAGTCCCGTTCATGGCATCTTCGACCGCGCAAACACACGTCTCGACGCTGCTCGCTCTCAGCAGAGAATTCATGCGATCGGGCTATTCTGCCGTAAAAGGAACGGCTCGCAAGACGTGTTGTCCACGCGCGTCAGTGTTTACCGAACCAACCCGATGTTGATTACAATGCAGCAAGAGTGGGATGTCATCGCGAATCTTCTTGACAGCGGCCCGGCGGAAAGATAGGAACCCGCGATGGATCACCGAGAGTTGTAATGGTTTACGGAACTGCCCGTGCTCCGGTAAGGTGCCAGACTCCGTCCGCCTTTCGCGCCGTGGCCAACATGACGGTGCCTCGCCACGATTTAGAGAGCATAAGGTGGCGGCTGCCAATTTATGTGTCAAAATACAGACCCCGTCGCTTGGTCGATTGCGAATGCCGAAGTTGAGGATGAAGAGATTACGCCGGCGGCGGTCGAACTCGATGAAGCGCGCGCATCCTTGGAGCAGGGCGAGGGAATTCCGCATGAGGAGATCCTGCGGCAGTTCGGGTTGACGCCGCAGTGAGATCGAAGAAGACGGTCATTTGGATCGCTCGGGCGCACCAGCGGCGCAGGGGATGGGAAGAAGGCGCCGCTACGGCTCCAGGCCATGCGAAGCGAGGATTTTGGCGCCTGCCGGTCCCACTAGAAGTTGCAGGAAACGCCCGGCGAGCGCCGGTTGCGCGCTGCGGGCGACCACTCCGCCGGCCTGGTTGATAGGGGCGTGCCAGGAGGCGGAAAGCTCGATGCCGCCGCGGTTGTAGACCAGCGACCAGGAGACCAGCGCCGCTTCCACGTTGCCGCTTTCCGCATACTGCAGGGTCTCGCGGATATTTTCGCCGTAGACGATTTTCGGCTCGATGCGCTTCCACAGTTTCTCGTGTTCCAGCGCCTGGCGGGCGGCTACGCCGTAAGGCGCGAATTGCGGGTTGGCGATGGCGACGTGCAGGACACGCGCCGCCAGTAGATCGTTAAGAGTCTTGTAAGCCCCGCTTTTTGAGTAGAGGGCGATGCGGCCGTGGGCGTAGGTTTTGACGCTCGTGGGGTCGAGGAAGCCGGCGGCGGAGAGATCCTTCACGTACTGCTCGTTGGCCGACAGGTAGACGTCGTACGGAGCGCCACTGCGGATCTGGCGGGCCAGTTCGCCGCTGGAGCCTATCGTGAACCGGACGGTCTGGCCGGTCTGGTGGTGGAAGGCGGCGGTGAGGGGGGCTTGAAGTGGCGCGAGGTCGGCGGCAGCGGCGACGATGAGTTCAGCGGATTGGGCAGCGGTAAGTGATAGGAGGAGAAGAGCTAATAATTTCATCGTAGGTAATGTTGACAATTACACACTAAGATATGATAATGGTTTTGGGCTAAACATGGCCCGCTTACATAGGGAGGATTGCCAATCATATGAGCAAGATCATTGGAATCGATCTTGGAACCACCAACTCCGTTGTTGCCGTGATGGAAGGCGGACAACCGGTCGTGATTCCGAACCAGGAGGGCGGCCGGACAACGCCGTCGGTGGTGGGTTTCACCAAGAGTGGGGAGCGGCTGGTGGGCCAGGTGGCCAAACGGCAATCGGTCACTAACCCCGAGAATACCATCTATTCGATCAAACGGTTCATGGGGCGCCGCTATGAGGAAGTCAGCGAAGAGATGAAGCTGGTGCCGTACCACGCGGTGCGCGGGGAAAATGGCGACGCGCGGGTCGACATTCAGGGCAAGAAATATTCGCCGCCGGAAATCTCGGCGATGATTTTGACGAAGTTGAAGGAAGCAGCCGAGGCCTATCTGGGCGAGAAGGTCACCAAGGCCGTGATCACGGTGCCGGCGTATTTTAACGACGCGCAGCGGCAGGCGACCAAGGACGCCGGGCAGGTGGCGGGTCTGGAGGTAATGCGGATTATCAATGAGCCGACAGCGGCCGCGCTGGCCTACGGGCTGGACAAAAAGAAGGACGAGACCATCGCCGTGTACGATTTCGGCGGCGGCACCTTCGATATTTCGATTCTGGAAGTCGGCGATGGCGTGGTGGAAGTGAAGTCGACCAACGGCGATACGCACCTGGGCGGCGACAACATCGATCAACGCATTATCGACTGGCTGATTCAGGAGTTCAAGAAAGACCAGGGCGTCGACCTATCGAAAGATCAGATGGCGCTGCAGCGCTTGAAGGAAGCCTCCGAGAAGGCGAAGATCGAACTTTCGACGGTGCTTGAAACCGATATTAATCTGCCGTTCGTGACGGCGGACGCCAGCGGTCCCAAGCACATGAACATAAAGCTGACGCGGGCGCGCTTCGAGCAGATGGTGGACGACATTCTGCAGCGTAGCGTGGAACCGTGCAAAAAGGCTTTGGCGGATGCCGGTGTGACGCCGGCGAACATCGACGAAGTGGTAATGGTTGGCGGATCGACGCGCATCCCCAAGGTGCAGGAGATTGTGCGGAATCTGTTCGGCAAGGAACCCAACCGCAGCGTGAATCCGGACGAAGTTGTCGCGGTGGGCGCGGCGGTGCAGGGCGGCGTGCTGGGCGGCGAAGTGAAAGACGTGCTGCTGCTGGACGTGACGCCGCTTTCGCTCGGCATCGAAACGCTGGGCGGCGTGTTCACCAAGCTGATTGAGCGCAACACGACCATTCCGACGCGCAAGAGCGAGATCTTTTCGACGGCCGCGGAC
Source organism: Bryobacteraceae bacterium (assembly GCA_039924505.1). Classification (GTDB taxonomy): domain Bacteria; phylum Acidobacteriota; class Terriglobia; order Bryobacterales; family Bryobacteraceae; genus JBDTAT01. The sequence continues at coordinate 5,370 of JBDTAT010000491.1, read as the reverse complement.
AGCCAGACGTCGGTCGAGATCAAGGTCTTCCAGGGCGAGCGGTCGATGGCGCAGGACAACAAGCTGCTGGGAGTGTTTCAACTGGTGGGCATTCCGCCGGCTCCGCGCGGAATTCCGCAGGTGGAGGTGACGTTCGATATCGACGCCAACGGAATTTTGAACGTGACGGCGAAGGACAAAGCCACCAACAACGAACAGCGCATCACCATCACCTCCTCGTCGGGCTTGAGCAAGGACGAAGTGGAGAAAATGGCGAAGGACGCCGAAGCTCACGTCGGCGAAGACCGGAAGAAGCGCGATGAGATTGAAGCGCGCAACCGGGCCGATGCGATGATCTACAACACCGAGAAAATGTTGAAAGAGCATCGCGATAAGATCGGCGACGCCGATGCCAAGAACGTCGAAACCGCGATTGAAGACGCCCGGAAAGCGATGAGCGAGGGTGGGGCGGACCATATCAATCAGGCGCTAGACAAACTGACGCAAGCGAGCCACAAACTGGCGGAAGCGATGTACAAGAATGCGGGTCCGCCGCCAGGCGCGGCCGCGGGCGACGGGCAACCCGGAGCTGGCGCGGATGGCGCGGCGGCCGGAGCTGGCGCGGGTGACGCCAAGCCGAAGGACAATGTGGTGGATGCGGAGTTTGTGGATGTAGACGAAAAGAAGAGCTAATTGCGAGCAGCCCGTGGTGAGCGAGGCCGTTGAGCGGTCCGTTCGCCACGGGCTTTTGGCTTCTACTTTATGGCCCAATCAGACTATTACGGCGTTCTCGGCGTGGCTCGCGAGGCGAGCGAAGATGAGGTCCGCAGAGCCTACCGGAAGCTCGCGCGGAAGCATCATCCCGACTTGAACCCAGGGGACAAATCGGCCGAGGAGCATTTCAAGAAAGTTCAGGAAGCGTACGAGGTTCTAAGCGACTCGAAGAAACGGCAGATGTACGACCAGCACGGCTTCTATTCGGAAAACGGGGCTGCGCCCGGAGGCGCGGGAGCAGAGCAGCAGGGGCCGGGCATGGGTTTCGGCGGCTTCGATTTTTCCGATTTCATGGCGCAACAGCAGGCGCGGACGGCGCGCACCGGCCCGGGAGCGGCAGCTTCCGATTCCGGCGGCTTTCGCGATATTTTCAGCCAGTGGTTCACGAAAGACAAAGCCGAAACTCCGGCGCCGGAAAAGGGCGCGGATCTGGAGTACGGCCTCAATATCGATTTCTGGCAGGCAATCAAGGGAACGCAAGTGAAGCTGGCGATCAACCGCCAGGACACTTGTCCGACTTGCAATGGGACCGGATCGGCGGGCGGGCAAATTGCGGTATGTCCGCAGTGCAACGGCAGTGGGCAGGTGACGCAAATGGCCGGAGCGATGCGCTTCAGCCTGACGTGCCCGCGCTGTAATGGAACGGGACGATTGAAGAACGCGTGCCCCACCTGTCACGGCGACGGCCGGGTAGCGAAGACCGAGACGGTGGAGGTGCGCATTCCGCCGGGGGCGCAGAATGGATCGCGCCTGCGGGTGCCCGGGAAGGGCAACGCCGGCTCGATGGGCGGCGCGGCGGGCGACCTCTACATTACGGTCCGCACCGAGCCGCACGCGTTTTTCCTCCGGAGCGGGGACGACATCGAGATCACGGTGCCGGTGCGGGTGGACGAGGCGGCGCTGGGCGCCAAGATAGAGGTTCCCACTATCGACGGACGCGCCTTGCTGAAGATTCCGCAGGGAACCAAAAACGGCCAGAAGTTCCGTTTACGCGACAAGGGCGTGCATAACTCGCGCAAGAACGCGCGCGGCGATGAGATTGTGGAAGTGGTGGTGGAAGTGCCGAAAGCGCAGGACGAGCGCACGCGGGAATTGCTGCGCGAGCTTGGGAAGCTGCATCCGGAAGACCCGCGCGAGGAGATCTGGAGCAAGGTCTAATGCCCAAAAAATCCAAGGCCGCGTACATGATCTCGTCGGTGTCGGAGCAATACCAGATTCATCCGCAGACGCTACGGTTGTATGAACGCGAAGGTCTGCTGAAACCGTCGCGCAGCGATGGGAATACGCGGCTCTACACGGCCGAAGATCTGGAGCGGCTGGAAGTGATTCTGCAGCTTACGCGCGAGTTGGGCGTAAATCTGGCGGGCGTCGAAATCATCCTCAACATGCGGGAGAAGATGTCGGCGATGCAGAAGCAGATTGAAGAATTCGTCGCGAGTCTGAACCTGGAATTAACCAACCGGATGCAGCCGGCCGAGCCGGGAAAAAATCGCTCGTTAATCCCCGTGATCCAGGCGATGGGCGTGGCGGCGGTGCGCAAGCCGGACGATCGCAAGCGGCGGAAAAAGTCCGCGGCCGATGGCGATTAGCGGACCTTCTCCAGGAACGCGCCGGTGCTGGCGTCGACGAATACAGAATATTCGCTGGAGGCCACCGAATCCCCCCAAATGACGCGCCAAGCCAAATCCGGAAAACGCGGCGTGTATTCGGCTAGAAACTGGATTGGCATGCCGGGGTGCTTGGCGGCGTAATCCGCGCTTTTCGCGAGCGCCGTGTCGAAGGCGGCATCGGAATCGATCTTCAGCGCGGCGGCGGGAAACGGCCGCGCCTGACCGTTCGAGCCGGAAAAATCTTCAATGGGGCCGGCGAAGACACCCTGGTGCAGGTTCCCGGGAGCTTCGACCACGGAATACGTATAGGTGCGCGAACGCCTGTGGCTGGGCGTGACGAAGATGGCCTGCCACGCGCCCGCTTTCCCCTTTTCGGATTTCACGCCGGCGAGGTTGATGCTCTGGAGCTGGAGGCCCTGGACGTCCGTCGCCCAGGTGCGCGCGGCCGGATACATGTAATACAAGGCGCGCTGCCCGGTGACAGGTTCAGCGGGCTTTTCCGGCTCTTTGGCCTTTTGCGGGGGCGGCGCGGAGGAGCACCCCGCGAGGAGCGCGATGAGTACAACGGGAACCAGACGCGTCAACATTCCCTTCATTCTAGCAGTGCGTGGTAGAATCCAGCCGGATGAGATCGCGGCCATTGAAACCCCTGACGGCGGAGAAGCTGATGGAGTACGCGCTGCGTCTGCTGGGCGGACGGGCGCTGTCGATTGGCGAGCTGAGGGACAAATTGGGACGCCGGGCGGAGAAGCCGGACGACATCGATCCAGTGCTTGCGCGAATGAAGGAGCTGGGCTATCTGAACGATGTGCGATTCGCGGATGCCTACGCGGCGGCCCGCCTGGAGAATCAGGGCTTCGGGCGAATGCGCGTGCTGCGCGACCTGCGGCAGCGGCGGGTGGCGCCGGTGGTGGCCGAGCGCGCGGTAGAGCAGGTGTTTCAGGACACCGATGAAGCCGCGCTGATCGAAGAGTTTCTGCGGCGGAAATTCCGCGGCACGGATTTGCCGCGGGCGATGAAGGACGAGAAGAAATTGGCCTCTGCGTACCGCAGGCTACGGTACGCCGGGTTTAGCTCCGGCGCGTCGATTCGCGTGCTGAAACGCTATGCCGCGCGCGCCGAAGAGTTGGAGACGCTGGAGGACGGCGGGTAATTTCGAGGTTGTGCGGATAGTCCCCGAAACTCAGACGATTTGGGCGCGGTTGCGGAGTTCGCCGATTTCGTTTATCCGGATGATGACTTCGTCGCCGGGGGCGAGCGCGGATTCTTCGGTGACGATGATGCCGGTGCCGGTTAACAACACCGATCCGCACGGGACGGGGTTGGAACGTAACAGATACTCGATCAGCGTTTCCAGTTTCCGGTTCAATCGCGCAATGGCGGTTTCTCCTCGGAAGATGGTATTTCCGGCGCGGGTGATGGAGCAGGTCATCGCCAGTTGGCGCGGGTCGGGCAGTTCGTCGGTGGTGACGATCACTGGCCCCAGCGCGCAGCAGGCGGTGTAGACTTTCGACTGCGGCAGATAGAGCGGGTTTTCGCGCTCTATGTCCCAGGCCGACACATCGTTTGCCAGCGTGTAGCCCAAAATGTGTCCGCGGTTTCCGAGAACGACCGCCAGCTCCGGCTCGGGCGCGGTGAAGCGGGAATCGGAGCGGATGCCGATGGGCTGTCCCGGACCCACGCAGACGCGAGCGCCGCCCTTGAAGAAAATCTCAGGCCTCTCGGCCCGGTAAACGTGCGCGTAAAAGCCCTCGCGTGTGCCGTGCTCGGCGTCGCGAAACGAGGCGCTGGTTTCATAGGTGCAGCCGCAGGCCCATACTTCACGCGGCTCCAGCGGCATCAGCGGCTCGGCCGGTTGGGCTTGCGTGCTGGCCAGACGGGTGGCCAGGGCAGCTAGCGGATCGCCTTCTTTTTCCGAGCGCCGGAGAAGATCGATCAGAGTGTAATCGGGGATCGGCCGCGCCATGGCGCCTTCAAAAATGGCCGCAGTTGTGGTGTTGTTCCACCGGATTTGTCCAAGATGCATGAAAGGTCAGTATTTAAGATATACCGTTTTATAATCGCTGTAAAAGTCGAACGCCGCCGGTCCCTGTTCCTTGGGTCCGAAGCTGGAATCTTTCGTGCCGCCGAAGGGGAGCTGGTATTCGACTCCCGCGCTCGGAAGGTTGATGGTCAACAGTCCGGCTTCCATGCGGTAGACGAAATCGAAGACGCGCGAGACGTTGGTGGTTTGGATGGACGCCGACAGTCCGAGCGGAATATTGTTCGCGATGCGGAGAGCGTCCTCGAAATCCTTGGCTCGCATAACGGCCAGCACCGGTCCAAAAATTTCCTCTTGGGCGATGGTCATCTGTTCGGTGACATCGGCGAAGATGGTCGGCTCAATGAAAAAGCCCTTGTCGAACCCTGGGCCGGTAAGACGGTGTCCACCGCAGCGCGGCGCGCCTGCTTCCTTGGTTCCAATCCCGATGTAGCGCAGGTCGGTGTCGAGCTGCGCCTGGTCGATGGCTGGGCCAATGTGGACCCCGGCCTCCATGCCGTTTCCGACTTTCAGCTTTTTGGTGCGCTCCACCAGAGCGGCGAGGAATTTGCCGTAGATGGCGTCCTCGACGATGACGCGGCTGGTGGCGGTACACTTCTGGCCAGTGGAAAAGAACGCGGCATTGACGGTGTTTTCGACAGCGGAATTAAAATCCGCGTCCCCCAGCACGATGGTAGGATTCTTGCCGCCCATTTCCAGTTGAATCCGCAGCCGCCGCTTGGATGCCTCGGCGTGCAGCCACCGGCCGACCTCGCAGGAGCCGGTGAACGAGACGGCCTTCAGCGATTCGGCGGCGAGCAGCGCTTTGCCCAACGTGCCGCCCGACCCGGCGACGAAATTGACGACGCCTTTGGGGATGCCGGCCTCGTGGCAGGCCTCGACAATCCGCCACGCCGATAGCGGCGATGCCGAAGCGGGCTTCACGACGATGGTGTTGCCACAGATCAGCGCGGGCGCCATTTTCCA
>JBDTAT010000490.1:0-5976 GCA_039924505.1 Bryobacteraceae bacterium | reverse complement strand
TGCAGACATAAATGGAACCTCTATTCCGGTTGAGTTATAGCACGGAGGAGGTCAAATACGAACCATTGCGATTTTTTGAGGCGGGTTAATCGGATGATATGACTGGGGTTATGATTATTTTTAGAAGTTGTGATCCTGGGGTGGGCGGAAAGCGGAGATCGGTGTGAAGGGCTGTTCAGGCAGGTTTTAGCAGGAAGCTGAGAGAAATCGACTGCTCGGATATTCGTTGAGTTGAAAACTTCTACGATTCCCACTTGTGACCGCCGCCAGCAGACAGTAGAGGTGATATCGAACGCGCTGCCGAAGCGGGGACGGCCGGGGAAGAAGTCCATCAATACGACCGGTCTTTACAAGCCGCTCGCGATCCTGTTTGTTGTCTAGAACGGTAAGGAGATAACCACGGATTGCATCCTCTAAGCTTTGAATTGCGTCCTCTGGAGATTCCCGACGAACAAGCAAGCTAAGGTCGATACATTCCGCAATATGGGCCCCGCGATCCCGATAAGCCATGCAGCGAAGCATAAACGAACGTGAAGGTTCCACGGTCGCCTGCCGAGGCGAACGCAGCTTCGTGTCTGGGACGGCAGTAGACACCTAGCACCCCTCCGGCTATGATACTAGCATAAGGCAGTGGAGAAAAATCAGGCCGCTGTGTTTATTCCGACTCGATCTCGCGGCTTGGCTTGAGGATTGGAACCCCAGCTTTTAGCGCAGTGCTCTTGGTGGCTCCATAAAAGCCGTCCCGGCCGAGGCCAGATTGGTCTATCATGCTTTTCAATAACTTGTCGTCAAAGTTTGAATACCCTTGTGTCGACAGTAACCAATCTTCGGGGCATGTTGTCCTGGTCAGGCAGAAGTTCCCAATGAGCGTGGTCGCCCAACTGTCTTTTCAAGTTGAATCCGGATCTCTTGAGAATCGCCTCGACCTCAGACGGGGATAACGGAGCGTACTTCCTTTGCCCCATTGAGACACCTCGCGATACGATTCCCCAGCATTTTATGACGAAAATATCGTCCGAACCGATTTTATCCCATTTTCCTAGGGAACTCGCGCAAAATGGAGTGCGGCGCAAAATAGTTTCCGGTTGGTGTGATGGCGCGCGCCGCGCCCTTTGCGCTTTCGACTATTGACCAGCATCGCCAGCGCTTCGACGCTGCCTCATCGAACGAAAGTGCCGGTTCCCCGATCTTCGACCGAGAGATTCGGTGGATAATGGGCAACCGCTCCCTCACGGTCACGGCTCGGAAAAGGGGGGACGGAATGGGGGTTCGGAATGGGCCTGCGGCCCACCAAAAGTGATGACGAAGAGATCGGGCGCGAGTTCAGGTTCTGTCCGCGGTGAAGTAATGCACTGCGGGAGTTACTATCAGCGACAGCACCATGGAGGCTACTACGCCGCCGATTACCGCGATCGCGAGGGGCTGCAGCATCTGCGAACCTTTGCCCCAGGCTAGCGCGAGCGGAATCATACCGGCGACGGTCGCCAGGGCGGTCATCAGGATGGGGCGCAGGCGGCGCTCGCCCGCCTGAATCATCGCCTGGGACGCAGAGGAACCCTCGGCGCGGAAACGTTGATCGGCGTCGAGCAGGAGGATTCCATTTTTCGCCACGATTCCGATCACCATGATGAGTCCCATAAACGATGAGATGTTGAAGGTGGTGTGCGTAATCAAAAGCGCGAGGAACACGCCCGAAGTAGAGAGCAGCGCGGATGCCAGAATGGCCACCGGCGCGGCGAAACTTCCGAACTCAAACAATAGAACGGTAAAGACGAAAACAATGGCCAGCAGAAGCACGACCATTAGATCGTGGAAGGAGCTTTGCTGCTCCTGGTAGGCGCCGCCATACTCGATGCGGATGGAGCCCGGCATATTGAGAGTGGCGATGGTTTTCTTGACCGCGGCGACACCGCTGCCGAGATTCAAGCCCTCCAGCCGGCCCGTCACGGCGACGATACGCTGGAGATTTTCGCGGCGGATTTCCGTCTGTCCGGGAGATTCGACGACGGCCGCCAAAGAACCCAGGGTGGCGGTTTTTCCGGTGGCGCTGACCAGCAGCGCATTACGAATATTCTCGACCGACGCGCGCGCCTGGGCGGGATAGCGCACGCGGATGGTGTAGGCGCGGTCGTTCAGTACTAGCGGAGCGGCGGCAGGCTCGCCTTGAATGATGGCGCTGACATCCAACTCGATTTCGTCGGGCGTGAACCCGGCGCGCGCCACCACCACCGGATCCACCTGGAAGGTGATCGCGGGGCCGCTGATGGTGTTATCGATTCCGTTCAGGACATCGACTACGCCGGGAATTTTCTTAATCGCATCGCCAACTTTCGGCGCCCATTCATCCAAAAGAGCGGCGTCCTGCGAGAACAATTTAATCTCGATGGGTTCGGGACCGCTGGTGAGATCGCCAATCATGTCCTGCAGCAACTGAATGAACTCAACCTGCAACATGGGGAAGCGGGCGTTGACTTTCGCGCGGACATCGGAAATGACCTCATCGATTCCCCGGCTGCGGTTGCGCTTCAACTTTACGCTGATGTCGCCGGTGTTGGCTTCGGTTACCTGCGCCAATCCGAGCTGGAGACCGGTGCGGCGCGAGGTGTTCTCCACTTCGGGAACCGAGTGAAGAATGGATTCGACCTGGGAGATCACGTTATTGGTTTCGGCGAGCGAGGATCCGGCCGGCATGATGTAGTCGAGAATGAAACCGCCTTCGTCCATGGCCGGCAGCAGGTCCGAGCCGAGCGCCTGGTAGCAGAAATAGGAGCCGGCGACCAGGGCCAAAATACCGGCGACCATGATAAACGGATGAGCCAGCACGGCGCCCAATACGCGCGCATAGACCCGCACGACGGCTCCCATGAAGCCGGCATTTTCGTCCTTGGGCTTGCCGGGGCGCCGCTTGCGGAGCAGGAAATGGCTGAGCGTCGGCGTCCAGGAGAGGGCGAGCGCGAGCGAGGTGAGCAAGGCGATGCTGACGGTAACCGCCAAGGCCCGAAAAAATACGCCGGTGACGCCGGTGATCGAGATCAGCGGAAGGAACACCACGATGGGCGTGATGGTAGAGCCGACCAGCGGCTTGCCGATTTCGCGGAGAGCGCCGCGAATCGCCTGGGCGCGGCTTTCGCCCGCATCGCGGTGCATCACGATATTTTCGACGACCACGATGGCGTCGTCGATCACCAGGCCGACGGCCGCGGCGAGTCCGCCGAGCGTCATCAGGTTAAAACTCTCCCCCATCACTTTTAGCGCGATAAACGTGACCGCCACGGTGGCCGGAATCACCAGCCCGGCGACTAGCGAACTGCCCCAATCGCGAAGGAACAGCACCAGAATGATGGAAGCGAGAATGAGGCCGATGAGAATGGCATCGCGGACGCTGGTGATAGAGTCGTTGACGATTTCCGATTGATCGTAAAACGGGCGGAGATCGACGCCGCGCGGCAGAGTTTTTTGGAGCGCGGCAATTTCGGAATGAACTTCATCGGCCACTGAGACGGTGTTGCTATTGGGCTGGCGGTTGATATTTAGAAGAACGGCGGGTTTTCCGTTGGCGGTAACGATGGTATATACGGGCCGGACCGAATCCATCACGGTGGCGATATCGCCGATGCGCACCGGAATGCCCGCGCCGGTGCTTTTGACGACAATTCGCGAGAGATCTTCGGGGCTGTGAGCCTGGCCGCTGACCAGGCTCAGCACCAACTGGTGATTGCTGGCGATAAGGCCGGGCGAGTCGATGAGGTTGCCACGGCGAACCGCATCCAGCACTTCTGGAACCGTGGCGGCGGCTTGTAACATTTTCGCCGGATCGGGACGAATCTCAAATTCAGGCTCCTGGCCGCCCTGAACGACAACCGTGGAAACGCCGTTCAGGCGATTGAGGCGCGGCTTCAACTCATAGGTGGCGATCTCCCATAATTTCGTCTGCGGAATCGTATCGGAGGTCAAGCTATAACCCAAAATCGGAAACGCCGCGAAGGTGAGGCGGTTGGAAGTAACGCGGGTGGTGGGCGGCAGGCTGGGTTGCACGCGCGCCACGGCCGCGTTTACCAGATCCAGGGTGCGGAACATGTCGACCGTCCAGGAGAAATAGAGGTCGATTTCGGCGGTGCCGCGGCTGGTGATGGATTTCACGAGCTGCAATCCCTGCACTCCGTTCAACGCCTCCTCCATGGGACGAGTGACAGTGACCAGCATCTGATCGATGGGAACGACGCCGTTGTCAGCGCCGAGGACGATGCGGGGAAAATCGGTGGATGGAAAAACCGATACAGGAATGGTGAGCGCCAGATAGACGCCCACCGCGACCAAGGTCAGGACCGTAAAAATGATTGGCTTGGAATGGCGCGCCGTCCAATGTTCCGGCTCGGCAGGTTCGTTCGGGGAGGGGACGACGTCCGGCTCACTCATGCTGACCGGCCTTTGCGCCCGCCGCCTCGACGTGAACTTTCGTGCCGTCGTCGAGACCGACCCCGCCGGAGACGATCACCATTGCGCCGGGCTCGACTCCACTAAGAATTTGCACCTGCCCGGAATTTTCTATGCCGGTCTGCACCTTCCGAGCGTGGGCGATGGAATCGGCGCCGACAGTCATTACAACCTTCCCTCCGGCCTGACCGGGAAGAATCGCTTCCTGCGGAACGACCACGGCGTCGGGGACGATACCGGCCTGAAGGGTGACGTGAACGGTGCCGCCGGGACGGAACCGCTCGCCCGGATTGGACGCCTGCACCCAGATTTCGAGCGTCGTGCTTTGCGGGTCGAGCGCCGGGCTTACGACGGTAACTTTGCCTTGCGTTTGGACTGCCCCATTGCCGGCCGCAAGCTGGGCGGATTGTCCAACCTTGACAAAAACGGCTTCGGACTGCGGGATATTAACGCGGGCGATGATGCTCGAAATATCCATTACGGTGAGCAAAGCCGAGCCGGCCGCCGCCATCTCGCCGGGATAGATGGCGCGGTCGGCCACCACGCCCGAAATGGGGCTGCGAATTTCGGCGTACGCCAACTGCGCTTCGGCCGCTTGATACTTTCCCTTGGCGGATTCCAGTTGACCGGCCGCTCCCTTGACGGCTTCTCCCGCGAAGACTCCATGCACGGATTCGAGGTGCTTCTGTGCGGTATCGAATGCGCTTTTCGCCTGCACGTAGGCGACGGAGGCTTCGTCCACAAGGCGCTGGGCCAGGGCGCCCTCGCGGAAGAGCTGCTGGCGGCTGTCGCGCAATTTCCGCGCGGCGTCCAACGCCTCGCGGGTGGCCTGCACGTCGGCTTGCGCTTTTACCACTTCGTCGGGAACCGTGGCGCCGGAGGTGGTGCGGTAGGCGGCGAGCGCTTGATCGTAGGCGCCTTTGGCGTCGACAACGGCGGCCGCCAGATCGCGGCTCTCGAGCGAAGCCAGCAGTTCTCCCTTGCGAACGTGATCGCCGCGATTGACGTAAAACTTGCTGACGGGCGCGCTGATTTTCGACATCACAGCGGATTGGTCGAGCGCGCGCAGAACGCCGTCGGCCTCAATGACGCGCTGGATGGAGGCGCGCGTGACAGCGGTCAACTGGACGGGGGCCAATGGTTCCGGCGCGGTCTCAGTTGGCGTTGAGCAGCCAAATGAAAGCAGAACGGCGCCCAAAATTGCGAGATACGGTGCAGTTTTTTTCATCCGTCAGAACCTTCCCATGAGAGTCAGCAAATTCGCCACGGCGACCCGATAGCGGGCCAAGCCATCGTCGGAGGCGTTGCGCGCCAATGCCAGAGTGCTCTGGGCGTCGACCACTTCGAGCGCGGTGGCTTCGCCCGCCTCGTACCGCAAGACGGTAAGGCGCAAGCTCTCGGCCGAAAGATCCGCCGACTGGCGCAGGGAATCGATTTGCGCGTGCGCGGCTTGCGCCTCCAGTTGGGCGGCGTCGATGTTGGCTTGCAGTTGGCGCTGAGCGAAACTGAGATCGACTTCAGCCTGGCGCTCCAGCAACTGGG
>JBDTAT010000489.1:0-2638 GCA_039924505.1 Bryobacteraceae bacterium | reverse complement strand
CGATGCCATCCGGCGGCTGGGAGCCGGGACCATTCGCGAGCGCTACGGCAATCTCTTCGACATGTACCAGCGCATCACCGGCGACGACCCATACCGCGTTCCGATGCGCATCTACCCGGCCATTCATTACACGATGGGCGGCCTGTGGGTCGACTATTTCCTGATGAGCACGATCCCCGGACTCTTCGTTATCGGCGAAGCGAACTATTCCGACCATGGCGCGAATCGTCTGGGCGCGAGCGCGCTAATGCAAGGTCTCTCCGACGGCTATTTCATCGTGCCGTCCACGGTCGGCGATTATATCGCCGGCACGAAACTGGAACCAGTTGACGCCTCACACGCCGCCTTTCGCGCAGCGGAAGAAGGCGTCGCCGCGATGACCAGCCGACTGCTTTCGATCAAGGGCACGCGCACCGTCGATTCGTTCCATCGCGAGCTGGGTCATCTGGTCTGGCACTACTGCGGCATGTCGCGCAACGCCGCCGGTTTGCGTGAAGCGATTGGAAAAATCCGCGAGCTGCGCCACGAGTATTGGGAGAACGTAATCGTCGCCGGAGAGGCCGAAGAGCTGAACCAGTCGCTTGAAAAGGCCGGCCGCGTCGCCGATTTCTTCGAGCTGGCCGAGTTGATGACCATCGATGCGCTCGACCGCGACGAATCCTGTGGCGCTCATTTCCGGGAGGAGCATCAGACGCCGGACGGCGAAGCGCTGCGGGACGACCAGCGGTTCAGCTACGTCTCCGCCTGGGAATATCAAGGCCCGGACCAGGCGCCGCAACTGCACAAGGAGCCGCTGGCGTTCGAGTATGTTCATCCCAGCCAGCGGAGCTATAAGTAATGAAGCTGATCCTGCGTATCTGGCGGCAGAAGAACGCGGCTGCGGCCGGCCGCATGGTGCGCTACGAATGCGCCGAACTGAATCCGGACATGTCGATGCTCGAAGCGCTCGACGTGTTGAATGAAGAGCTGATCTTGAAGGGCGGCGATCCGGTGGCGTTCGAGCACGATTGCCGCGAAGGCATCTGCGGGTCCTGCGGCTTCATGATTAACGGCGTCGCGCATGGCCGGTTGGCGGCCGCGACCGTGTGCCAGTTGACCATGCGGAATTTCAAGGACGGCGATGAATTGATTCTGGAGCCGTGGCGGGCGCGCGCCTTCCCTGTGCTCAAGGATCTGGTGGTCGACCGCGGCGCGTTCGACCGCATCGTCGCGGCCGGCGGATACATTTCCATTCCGGCTGGGAGCGCGCCCGAGGCCAATAGTATTCTGGTGGCGAAGGAGATCTCCGACCGCGCGATGGATGCGGCCGCCTGCATCGGCTGCGGGGCGTGTGTTGCCGCCTGCCCGAATGCCTCGGCGTCGTTGTTCACGGCCGCCAAGATTTCGCATTTGGGTCTGCTGCCACAGGGCCAGCCGGAGCGCCACCGGCGCGCGCTCCGCATGACGGCTCGGATGAACCGCGAGGGCTTCGGAAGCTGCACCAATATCGGCGAGTGCGAAGCCGTGTGCCCCAAGGAAATTAAACTGGAATGCATCGCCCAAATGAACCACGACTTCCTGGCCGCCAGCCTCGGCGCCCGCAAGTAAGCGTGTGTCACCAAATAACCTGTCCATCTCGCTCGATCGCAGTCCGATTCCGAGCCGCGACCGGAGGGAGCGGTTGCTGTGGTTATTTCGTGACGAGCCCTAAGATAAGGACACATGAGAACGCTCACGGCCTACATCGAGTAGGACCAAAGCGTCTCCCTTTATATGGGCGCGGTGCCCGGCATTCCGGGCGCGCATACCCCGGGGGCGACGCTCCACGAGCTGCATGCGAACCTGAAAGAGGTCCTCGCACTCTGCCTCCAGGAATATGATGGCTCTCCCGAAGACCTGCCACAGTTCGCGAACAAACGCGGTGAGCGCGGCGATGTGGCGAGCGTGGTATTCCGGCAAGCGTCCGGCCCGTCAATCCGCGCGCAACACCGGAACGCCGTCAGCGGGCGCGCGCTGATCCAGAGCTTCCCGGACCTTCCTCGAAAGTAGTTCCGAGGTAACCGGTTTCTGCAGCAGCGTAAAGCCTTCCTTACCGTTTTCGAGTTCCGCCACATTCGCATTCGAGTATCCCGACACATACAGCACGCGGATTCCGGGACGCGCAATCGCCAGCTTTTCCGCCAGTTCCAGCCCGCCCATCTCCGGCATCACAACATCGGTCACCAACAAATCGATGGGATACTCCCACGCCTCTGCCACACGCAGCGCATCGGCGCCATGGCGGGCCTCCAGCACCCGGTAACCAAGCTTTTTCAAAACCGAGACCAGCAGCACCCGCAGCGCATCTTCATCTTCGGCCACCAGAATCGTCTCGGCGCCTTTTACCGCGGCCGCCGGACTCTTATCGGGCGCCGCATCTTTTTCCGACCGCGTTCGCGGCAGGAAAATCCGGAACGTAGTGCCTTCGCCCGGTTCGCTATCGATTTCAATTTCCCCCGCGCTCTGTTTGACGATTCCGTAGACCATCGAAAGTCCCAGGCCGGTGCCCATGCCTTGGCCCTTGGTCGTAAAAAACGGCTCGAACAAATGCTTCTTGGCCTCGGACGTCATCCCGCAGCCCGTGTCGCTGACCTCCAGGATCACGAACGGGCCGTCGTTG
>JBDTAT010000488.1:0-2628 GCA_039924505.1 Bryobacteraceae bacterium | reverse complement strand
TGATCGGATTTCGACGAGCCATTGAAATACTCGTCCAGCGGGAACAGCCCGTATGGCTCCGTTTCGCGGAACGCTTTGCCCAGCTTCTGCTGTATCCGGTAAATCGCGTGGAATAGATTGCCCCGGTCCAGGCCGAGTTTCCGGCTGCATAGCCGCCAGTCCGCCCCTAGAATGTAATGATAGCGGAATAACCTATACTCCATTTCATCGAGTGAGCGTTTCGTAATCGAAGAAAAGTCGGCTACATATTCTTCGTTTTTCCGGCCCCATGTGTTTTTCCTTTCGCGTCCGCTGTTGGCCTCCAGCGTGACGTGGCTCAAGTGCTTTTCCTTCGTGGCGCACTCCACGAACCGCTCGTAGCAGATGCGGAAGATGGCGCGCCGGACGCATCCACACGGAATCGTCGCGGCTTTTTTACCGAGGCGCAGTCCTAATCCGTGGCAACGCGCGCAATTGTGGCTGGCCAGCGCCAGCGTATCGGTCCTGGTCCACTTCATGGTCTTTTCTAGTCCTCCAGGCGGCCTGCCCCCGCAGGACGCGCCAGCATTTTTAGATGCCCAATCCTATCCCGGCCTTGAAATGTGTCAATTGTTTAGCCGCATTTTTTTTCGTGCTCCGCGCCGCCGCTTCGCGTGTTTGCGAATTTCAACGCGCCGCTGCAATTACTTGGGAGTTCCCCGGCCCAAAATAATAAAATAATAAAGCGCCTTGCATTGATGCTATAATACAGCGAGTTCGCGGGGGTCTATTTCATCTGGAAATCGGGAGTTTACCTGAAAACGTGGATTTCGATAGCTTACAGCACCGTTTGCTGGATCGTCTTCGCGCCCAGGTTCACAACGGCGAGACTACCGAACGGAACCTTGCCCGGCGCAGCGGCATCTCCCAGCCCCACATGCATAACATGCTGAAAGGCGTGCGCATGCTGACCCCGGAAATGGGCGACCAGATCCTCCGCTGCCTGCGGTGGTCGCTGCTGGATTTACTGGAACCGGAAGAACTGCTGGGGCACGCCACACGAATGCTGAGCGATTTGGCTACCGTCCGCGAGATCCCGGTGCTGGCCGGACGGCTTGGACCGGGCCAAACCTGGCCCTGCGCGGAAAGCCCGTTCGAGCGCTTTCCGGTGGAATGCAGCCAGCTTGCGTCCACGGAGGCGCCGGTGGTAGCGCGTCTCGGCCCGGATGCGCGGCTGGCTCTGCTGTTTCAGAGCGGAGATCTGGTGCTGCTCGATCGATCCGAACGCCGGCGCCGCGCTCCGGTACCCGACCAACTCTACGCAGTAAATCGCGGCGGCGATGCCGTGGTGCGCTGGGTTCGCCGCGGCGCCCGGCGCCTGTATCTGATAGCTCCCGATTGTCTTAACCAGCCCGATGCATGGGAGCCGCTTGGAATGGCGGATTGCGACTCGCTCCATTGCATTGTCGCCCGCGTTCTGCCCATTGTGCAAAAGCGCAAGGACGGCGCGCTCCACCACTTTGGAGAGTAATCAGGCCGCGCCGCACTCCGAAATTCCATTCCGGGCCGCGCGCGTCCGCAAGCGGTCGCCCGATATACGCCGCATCCCGCAGTCGCGAAGACCCACGCCGGCCAGGAACTGTGTCGCGCCGCGTTCCGTTTTGCGCGCGCTCCTCAAAAATGTCACCCGGTTCGTCCTGCGCCGGAGCGTCAGCGGCCCGCCTCAATGGCTTCGCCATATATCTCCAGCACCTCGGCCGCCGAACGCTCCCAACTGAAGCGGCGCACTTGCTCGAATCCGCGCTCGACCAGCGTTTGCCGCAAGGCATCGTTCAGCAGCACTTCACGCATGCCCCGGGCGATATCGAACACATTTTCGGGGTTCACAATCATGGCCGCTTCGCCCACCACCTCGGGCAGCGAACTCACCGGCGATGTAACCACCGGTGTCCCGCACGCCATTGCCTCCAGGGGTGGCAGGCCAAACCCTTCGTAGAGCGATGGGAACACAAATGCCGACGCCGCGCCGTAGAACACGCGCAGCGTCTCAATCGGCACGAAGCCCAGGAACCGGACTTGATGTTCCACGCGGCTTTGAATCACGGCGTGACGCACCGAAGGGTATCGCGAGATCTCGTCGCCGATCAGAATCAGCCGCAGGTCGCGGTACACGGGATGATTTTCCAGCTCCCCGCGCAGAACCGCGAAGGCCTCGATCAGACGCGGAATGTTCTTTTGCGGACGCACCGTTCCGGCGTAGAACAGAAATGGGTAAGAGATCTGATACCGCTCCAGCACGCGCGCCGTTTCGGCCGCATCCACGTGGAGCGCGCTATCGGCAAACGCCGGGTCCGGCGCATTGTGAATCAAACGCACGCGGTCTGGCGGGATGGCGAGAATTCGCTCCACGTCGCGCCGGGTTGCGCTTGAAACCGCGATCACCCGGCTGGCGCGCGCCAATCCGCGCCGCAACCGGTAATGGCGCAGCATCTCGTGCAGGCTGCCGCGCTTCCGGAATAGCAGACTGCTCATGTCGTGGATCGTCACCACATACGGGCGCGGCATGCACAACGGAACGGCGTTCAGCGGCATGTGGAAAAGCGACGGCCGCAGGCGCGAGAGAAACAGCGGGTACGCCACTTCGAACGCCGGCGCCGGCGACGGTCCAGT
>JBDTAT010000487.1:0-3781 GCA_039924505.1 Bryobacteraceae bacterium | reverse complement strand
GGTTGAACTCCGCGGAGAAGCCTTCAATCTGTTCAACGCTGTGACTTACGGCGTACCCGGAGCCGATATTTCTATCGTACAAAGCTTCGGGCATATGAGCAGCATAATGAACGTCCTTGTGACTCCGCCATCCGGTTGCGATATCATCTCCATAGTCAAAAACCCTAAGGGGTTGGAGGCTTCGGTGCTTCTTTCAGGGAGAGAAACGCCGCGCATCAATCGCTTTATCCCATTGTCATTGGTTCTGAGTTCGTTTTCCTGGGGCCTGACTGCCTTGCTCACGGTTGCCGCCTTAGCGTACGGCCAGAACGTAGCGACCGGCGAATTTCGAATTAGAAGTGTCAAGGACCACGCACGCAGGGGCTTCGAAAACATACGCGCGCGTTCCGACAGATGATCACACTGGAGTTTCTTATGCACAAATCTGGCAATCGACTCTCGCGACGGTTCACCGGTATATTTCTCACGATCGGCCTCTTGGCCGGCGGTGGTCTCCTGCTGCGAACAATGGAAGCAGCAAATTCCAATAGTAAAGCTGCGCGCGCAGAGACCCAGCGAAGGATTGAACTCGGCCCGGCAGAGGCGGGCTCACTGTATGCCGTGACGGTGGCTGTACAAAAACCAGTCCAGTTGCAGGGGAGCCAGCGAGTTCGAGCCGCCATCACGGACGCGCGCGGAACCGTCGCGGAGAAATGGCTGCACACGGCCGATCTGGATTTTTATCTCACGCTTCGTCCCCGCGCCACCGGGCAGGCGGCCGTTATCCTGAGCACGCCGAACGGCGAACCGCTTCCGGAGATCGAGACGTCATTCCACCGGATTCCCATGAGACCTGAAGAGCCGGCCGTGATCGCGGCGGCTCCCAACGATACCTGGAAGACCGCTCAGCCATTCGAGTTCGGGCAGACGATTTTTGGGGCTGACGACGAACGTCCTTACGCGCCAGCGCCTGAAGAGGACCGCTATGCCGCCATGGTCAATGGTTTTCAATGGTTCCGCTTCACGTTCCACGGCGCGGCGCCCAAGCTCGCCTATTTTGTGCTCGATATCACGGACCGCGAAGTACCGCTCGACGTGGATCTTTTTGAGCTGCGCAAGCCCCAGCAGGGCCAGCCGGACGTCGTGCCCTACACCGACGGCGCCACTATCTACCAGATCGAAGCCACGCAAAATTATCCGGGACTGTATAAATTTCGTACACGGATTCTGAAGCCGGGGCAGACCTATTATGTTCGCGTCGACGCTAACCATCCCGCCTACCAGTTGCATACCTATTCGTATCCGGTGCCGCCGTATAAGAACCCGCGGCAAGCCATTAGAACCGGAATGGATTTTCTCGTCAACATGGGCGACACTTGGTTATCGAACACGCCGCGCCGTGGAGCGGTGGCCCTGCGCACATCCATGGTGCATTCGGACACCCAGCTCTGCATCGCCTGCCACCCAGCGCAGTTCACCACACGCGGCTACCTGACAGCCGTCGCAAATGGGTATCCGCCGACGCAGCGGCCGGCGCTGGAATTTCTGACGGACCGCATCTACAATAATCAGCGGCCTCTCTACGGAGAGCCCGGCGCGGACTGGGTGCGCGTGATTTATTCGGCGCGCACCGTCGCGAGCCGTCTGCCCGTCATCGAGCACATGTTTGAGCAGAATGTTACGCACGATCCGCCGCGGCTCAACTTTAACGTGCCCTACGGGAATTTCCTGAAGATCCACTACAAAGACCGCACCATAATGCCCGGCGAGGAGACTGATGGGTGTGAGCCAAACGTAAGCCCGTTTGAGATCGCCACGCAGAGCTGGAAGACGTTCGAGTTGCTCTATCAACAGACCGGCGAGAAACAGTGGTTGACAGAGCGGGATATGGTGGAGCGGCTAGCGGCGCCGTATGAGCCGAAGAACATGATCGATCTGAACTGGAAGATCCATTTTCTCGCCACCATTGGCCGGGAAAAGTACAAGCCACAATTGGACAAGTTGATCGATCAGCTTTATAGCTTCCAGCAGCCAAATGGTATGTGGCCGTATCCACTGGATAAGCAGGCGAAACCGGCCGACTTCATCTCCTATCATTCCGTACTCGCGGTAGCCCTCGCCGGAAGACGGCCGGAGACCGACCCTCACCTGGCGCGAGCCGTCGACGCGCTTTTGAAAGCCCAGCGGCCGGAAGGCAGTTGGGAGGGAGATCCGGTTTACCAGGGATTTAATACACCCTTCCGTGCGACGGAATTCGCCGTTATGGCGCTGTCCACACTTTATCCGGGACCGGATCAGAAGCCTGCCACAGAGAAGGGATGGGGTGACGCGTTCCCGCCGCCTCCGGCACATCTGGCCAAAAACGATCTGCCGCTGCTGCTTTCGCAGCTTGACCAATTTTGGGATCTCGCGCCGGAAGGAGTGTTGAAGCAGGTTCGGGAAATACTGGCATCGAGCAATCAGCCGCTGGCGCGAGAGAGCGCCGCTCGGGCCTTGGGGCACATGGCCGATGCAGGCGCGATCCCAACGCTCGCCGCAGCGCTCGGAGATTCGGACAAAATGGTGCAACGGACTGCCGGCTGGGCATTGCGCATGATTATCGAGCGCCATCCGGAAGCCGCCGGGCAAGGGCGCGCCGAATTGGCGGTGCAGCTTGCTTCTCCCAATGCGCGTACACGCTGGGGCGCGACGCAGGTGTTCAATCAACATTTCAAATATTTGGCGGACGACGAACATTTGCGCCTCGCCCTGACCCGCGATCTAGACGATCCGGTTCCGGCCGTGCGCTTAAATGCGGCGCGTGGACTCTGGCAGTGGTACTACTGGAAAGTCGACGAGCATGACGCGCGCAGCGGCATCATCGAAGCGCTCGCGAGCCGGCTGAATGTCGAGAACGATCCGATGGTACGGCGTGCTGTACATGAGAGCCTGTACGATGCGCTCGATGAAAACACCGGATACCTCGGCGCATGGATACAGGCGGCGTCCACAAAAGAGGATCAGGCAAAAATCAACGACGGGTACGAGGCCGTAGTGCGTGACCAGGCGCAGGTATTAGCGCGCGTGCTGCGGACCGCGACGCCGCTGGGACGCCAGGGAATCCTCGAAGCGCTGTGGGATTTCCACGTGCGGCATTATGCGTTGCCTCAGCTCAAAACGAATACTGTTTCGATCGCCCTGCCGGCTGTGTTCACCAAATATGTCTCGGGCGTGCCGGATCTGCATAGACCGGGTTACGAATATCCGCCATACCGCGAGACTGTAGATTTCCGCTACGACGTCCATAACGGCTTTTATCAGACACGCGTGGGCAATGACAGCGACCTGATACATTTCTTCCGCAGCTCAGGGCCGGAACTTGAGGACGCATTACTCGCCTGTCTCAAGGGCGCTGATAGCGGGACTAAGATTAACGTGCTGAAAGCGGGCAGCACTCTCAGCGGAGCGGGCGATCAGCGATTTGCCGAGGCCGCGCTGCAGCTTGCGCTCGACCCGGACAAGCAAGTCCGGGATACGGTGCGGTACGTCTATGAGAACGGCCAGCGCGGAACGCTCAATATTGCTGCCGCGGCTGTCGCCGATCCTGCCCTGCTCAAGACGATTACAGAAATTCTGACGCAGGGCAACCCGGATGCACAAGCCGTGGTGCTCCCGTTATTGGCGGGCTTGCCCGAAGACTCGGCGTGGACCCGCCAGCCGGAAATCGTCGCAGCCGTGAGTTCTCTGCTGCAACGGCAACCGCGCGTCGCGACCTATGCGGCTGTGCTGACCGCGGCAGCCTCGTTTCCGGAGTTGATGCAGC
>JBDTAT010000486.1:0-3538 GCA_039924505.1 Bryobacteraceae bacterium | reverse complement strand
TGCCATCCGAATTTCGCGATCCCGGCGCGAATCCGCCCGCGAACCAGCCCCACGTGACACCTTGCCGGTTCAGCAGATCGCCGGCGTTCGTCCCGTCATCGAAACAGTATTCGTGGTGGAAGACACGCAGTCGTCGAACGCCGGAAGAATGTCCCCGATCACAGTTCCGTTCGCCACCGCATTCGCCGCCGTCCCTCCGTCATGCACCACGCTCGCGCCATTCGTCTGACCTGAGATCAGGTTCAATGCGCCCAGTGTTGACGGCCAGAACGACGTGCTGAAAACATTGCCGTTCAAAGCAAAGTGCCGCGCGTAATTCCACGCCGCGGTCACCCTGTTGCCGTCGTAATAGCCCATCACAATTCCCGGCCCCTTACCGGCATTGTTGCAATTCGACGCCGTGGATCCCAGCACGTCGACGAAGTCGTCCATTAAACCACCATCCATGGCTTTTTGTTCACCGGTATAACTGTGGCTTTCGTCGCAGATAATAGCCTGCGACCGGTCTAGCCGGAACGGCTGCACCTGGTTCGGGTTGTGATTCATCAACGGACCGATCAGGCCATTCACGGTCGGCGTCGAGCGCCGGCCGCCGCCCTGCGCCGCGAAGACCGGCTCACCGCCCGGGTTCGCGGCGTTCGGATACGTCGCGAAGTAATGATCGAACGAGACTTTTCCTGAAAGATCGCGACCACGTGTTCGATGGGCGTCGTTTCGGCGGACCGATCCTGGGCGTTGCGGTTTGCATGAGCCCGGGACTCAAGGCCGGCGCCGTAAGAGTAGTGAGAATTGAAATGCGCGTCGTCTCCAATTGCGTGGACCTCCTGGTTCGATTGAAATTCAGCAGTCAATCTGGAGGACTACGCGCTTCGATTATTTATTCCCGGGTGCGGCCATTACCGCCGCTTTGTTTTCAATACCAGCGGCGTTCCTGTGAAGTCGAATTTCTTCCGCAATCGATTGATGACGTTCCGTTCGCTTGAAAAGTGCAGCAGTTTCGCGCGGTCGGTGAACAGGATGAACGTCGGCGGCCGGATGGAGGCTTGCGTCAGGTAGTAGATCTTCACGTCCTGATCCAGGTCCAGCGAGGTTGCAAACCGGTTCAATTCGCCGGTGGTCACGCGTTTGGACGCGCTTTGATAGGCCTCGCGAATCAATCCGAACAAGGCGGACGTGCCCTTGCCATCTTTCGCCGAAACGAAAGCGACGCGCGCGTAGTCCAGAAACTTCAGCTCGTCGCGCACTTGTTCGGTGAACACGCGGCGGCTCTTTTCTTTCGACACGTCCCACTTGTTCACGCAGAGCACCAATGCGCGGCCCTCTTCGTGCGCATACC
The DNA here is from genome assembly GCA_039924505.1 of Bryobacteraceae bacterium. Lineage (GTDB taxonomy): Bacteria > Acidobacteriota > Terriglobia > Bryobacterales > Bryobacteraceae > JBDTAT01. The sequence continues at coordinate 2,202 of JBDTAT010000486.1, read as the reverse complement.
CGGCGATGGTTGCGTCGGAGCCTACCACGCCTTCGCTGGCGTCAATCACTAGCACCACCACGTGCGCCATGCGGATATTGCGGCGCGCCATGACGACGCTCAACTTTTCAGCCATCAGATGCGTCTTGCCCTTGCGCCGGATGCCGGCCGTATCGACGAAGACGTATTCGACGCCCTCACGCGTCACCGACTCGTCCACGGCGTCGCGCGTGGTGCCGGCAACCGGCGAAACGATGGACCGTTCAGCGCCCACCAAGACATTTAACAGCGTCGATTTGCCGACGTTCGGCCGCCCGATGATCGCCACTTTGATGGCGCGCGGCGCTTCGTCCGGATTTTCGAGCGCCGGCGACACGGTCCAGCCGCGCGTGATGTGTTCCAGTAAATCGTCGAAGCCGATGCGGTGTTCGGCGGAAACCGGGAACAGATCCGGGAATCCCAGCGAGTGGAATTCGTGCGCCAGTTCTTCCCGCTTCAACGTGTCCATCTTATTCACCGCCACCGTGACCGGCTTTCCCAGGCGCCGCAGTATCTGCGCCAGCTCGCGGTCGATGCCGGTGATTTCCGTGCGGCCGTCGATTAAAAAGATGATGTGCGATGCGCGGTCCAGAGCCACGCGCGCCTGTTTCAGGATCTCGGTGGGAATCATCTCCGCATCGTTCGGAATAATTCCGCCGGTGTCGATCAGCTCAAACCGCCGGCCTTGGTAGCTGGCTTTGCCGTGAATGCGGTCGCGCGTGATGCCCGGCTCGTCGCCAACGATCGCCCGCCGCTGGCCCGTCAGAGCGTTGAACAACGTGGATTTGCCGACGTTGGGCCGGCCGACGATCACCACCGAGTGCTCCAGATATTCCGCGTGTCTCGATTGTTCCGAATGTGGCATACGCTAAAGACGTGAAGGTCTACTATCCGATTTTCCTCGATCTGACGGGTAAATCCGTGCTGGTCGCCGGCGGGGGTAAGGTGGCGCTGCGAAAAACAAAAGGACTGCTGGAAGCCGGAGCCCGCGTCACGGTGGTTGCCCCCAAGTCTCTACCCAAGTTCACCACACTTCCTGTCCGCGTGTTAACGCGCCGCTTCCGGCCGTCGGACCTGGACGGCCATGCGCTGGCGTTCGCGGCCACCAACGTCCGCGCAGTGAACCGCCGCGTGGCCGTGGAAGCAAACCGGCGCGGCATTCCCGTGAACGTCGCCGATGCGCTTGCGGAATGCGCCTTCCTTGTGCCCGCCCGCGTTCGCCACGGAGATCTTCAAGTTGCGATTTCCACCAGCGGCCGCAGTCCGCGCCTCGCGGCCGGTTTACGGGCGGAACTCGAAGAACTGCTCCGCCGTGCGATGATAGAGTAAGCGCACGGCGCGCCCGTTGAGCCGCTTGTTTGGCTCACGCCCCGCCGCACCGGACGCGCTTACCGAGGAGCGGAATGCACAACGAATCCATCCGTAATATCGCTATCATTGCGCACGTAGATCACGGCAAAACCACCCTTGTCGACGCCATGCTGAAGCAGAGCGGCATTTTTCGCGACAACGAAACCGTGGCCGACCGCGTCATGGATTCCAACGATTTGGAGCGCGAACGCGGTATTACGATTCTGGCGAAGACCACCGGCGTCAGCTACGGCGGCGTGAAAATCAATATCGTCGATACACCGGGGCACAGCGATTTTGGCGGCGAAGTGGAACGCGCGTTGAAAATTGTGGACGGCGTCATGCTCCTCGTGGATGCGAGCGAAGGCCCGCTGCCGCAAACGCGTTATGTGCTGATGAAGGCGCTGGAAGCGAAGCTGCCGCCCATCGTCGTTATCAATAAGATCGACCGCCCGGATGCGCGCATTCCGGAAGTGCTGAACGAAATCTACGATCTGTTTATCGATCTGGACGCCACCGAGGATCAACTCGGCTTTCCCGTGATTTATACGAATGCGCGGACCGGCGTTGCCAAGAAGGATCCCGGCGATGACTCCGCCGATCTGCGCCCGTTGTTTGAAACCATTCTTAGGTGCATCCCCGCTCCCGCGGGCGACAGCGAGAGCGTGCTGCAGCTTCTGGTTGCGAATCTCGATTACAGCGACTATCTGGGGCGCCTCGCCATCGGCCGGGTTTTCAACGGCACACTGAACCTCGGCGACGAGGTTGCTATCGCGAAGCTCGACGGCACGATGCACAACACGCGCATCACCAAGCTCTATTCCTTCGAGGGGC
>JBDTAT010000485.1:0-3226 GCA_039924505.1 Bryobacteraceae bacterium | reverse complement strand
CCGGCCCTTCCGCCAAGCTGAAGCCGCGGTGGCGCCCACGCGGGTAATAGCAACGCAGGCTCGATTCATTCAATCGGAAGAACCGGGTCAAGTCAGTGAGAATACGTGCTGGGAGATTTTATTGTCGAAGATGAAATCCCAATCGTATTCGACTCCCAGGCCGGGGCCGTCCGGAACACCGACGGTTCCATCGCGGGCCACGGTATCTATTTGGTCGCTGTATCCGCAACGGTACACGGGCGGCGTCAGGTTTGGCATTCCCGGACCGATCAGCGCCATCTCGTAAAAGTGAGTGTTGCGCATAGCCGACATGCAGGCGCGATGCGCTGGACCGCAAGCATGGATCTGAACGTCCATGCCCAACGCTTCTCCCAGATGGGCGATCTTCATCAAGCCAGTGATACCCATGTCGTATTCCGGATCGGTGTGGATGAAGTCGCATCCGCCCGCGATCGCAAAGGATGCCTTCTGCTCCGGACCGCGGATGTGCTCACTCACCAGCAGTGGCGTCTTGAGCTTCTCCCGCAGCAGCTTTTGCCCAAAGACAGATACGCTGGCATCGCGATACGGGTCTTCGTACCAGAAATATTGCGCTTCGTCGCAGGCTTGGCCGACGTAGAGCGCATCGGCGAACGTGCGCAATTGGCATCCGGGATCGATCATCAAGGCCATTTCTTCACCCGCCGCGCGCCGCACGCTGAGGAGATTTCGTGCTTCTCGCCGTGGGTTGCCGTCATGCCAGCCGTGGATCTTGAACCCCGCGAAACCACGCTCCTTGCAATCTACGGCAAACTCGGCAAAGGCCTCAATAGAGTCGAGCCCGCCGCCTTCCTCCTGCCCGTGATGCGTGCTCGCGTAAGTCGGCAAGCGCGTGCGGTAGCCGCCCAGCATCGTCGAAATGGAGATGCCGTATTTGCGGGCAACCAGATCCCAAAGCGCAATATCGAGAGGACCGTGCCCCATGTGATCGTACGCCCGCAGCTCACGTTTAAGGTCGTCGTAGATGCCCTCCCGGTGTTCTGCGTCCCGGCCGAGCAAGAGGGGAGCTATCATCAGGGTCTGGCCCAGGGCGGCTTGTGTACCCACCCAGTGAGTGACATATGCGCCCTCCGCGCCATCCGAGGCTCGCACGCGAATGGCATAGCGCATGACACGCAGCTTGCCGCCACGCGCATAGCTCAGATTACTCACGCCCATTGCGCGGTGCGGGCCTAAATCGAGATCGTTGACTGTGAACTCGAACGGCACGACTATGACTTCGGTGATTAGACTGTTCATCCTCTCCTCTTTCTCTGTTGAGCATCGCCCACCAGCCAGTCTCAGACGAGACATCGTCCTGACACAATTTCAGAATCTCCGGCGGGAGCGCACCTCGGTCGCATTCAATGCCATCGTCGCACCGGAGCGGCGGAAAATAAAAATACCGGTAAGTCGATACTAAGCGTCGGTCACGAAATAACCAAGCCCGAAATCGCGTACCGAGCCGCGACCGTCAGGGAGCGGTTGCCGAGGGCTTCGCAGCGCCCCTGTTTGATTCCGGCTCCGTCGGGTGAGGGAGCGGTTGCTATGGTTATTTCGTGACAGACGCCCTCAGCTTCACCACTACCGCCCGTTGATCGCGCCTCCGTTTCTCGCGAGCGCGTGCGCTTTAGCCGGCGTTCTTCCGGCTGGCCTCACCTACCACCAACACCCGGCCCCCACCAGATACAGCCCAGCAATGATCCCCAGCGCATAGGCCGAATCCCAACGTTCACTAATCCACGCGAAAACGATCGGACTCAGTGTCCCACCGATCTGCCCGGCCGTGTTCATCGCGGCGCTCACGACGCCGGCATTCTGTCCCGACAGATCCACGCATGCGCCCCAGGTCGCCCCAAGCAGGAAGTTCGAACTCGCTGCGCCGAGCGCAATCAGACACGCGGAAAGTACAGACGCGCCTGCCATCGCCGCCGCCGCTATAGCCACCGACGACACGGCGAGTGACCCGCCCGCCACCGCGCAACGTCCGATACGAAATCCGTAGCGGCGCGTGAGACGGTCCGTAGTCAAGCCACCCAGTAAATCGGCTACCGCGCTCAGCATCAGAGGAAGGCCCGCCAGCACACCCATCGCGCCGGCGCTCACACCCTTCGCCTGTTGCAAATACGTGGGCAGCCACGTGATGTAAAAATAAAATCCATAGCCCTGCGTAAAATATGCGGCGCACATAGCAATCACGCTCGGATCCGCCAGCATGCGGAATCCGGATGTCCGGTCGATGCCCGCGATGGTTGCACCCGCCCGAATGTGCCGGAGCTCCGCCGCGCTCACCGATGGGTGTTCCGCCGGATCGTCGCGAAACCACATCGTCCACACCGCCGCCCACGTAAAACCAAACACGCTAAGGATGACGAATACCGGCCGCCAGCCCATCCGCGCGGCCAGATAAGCAACCAGCACAGGCGTGAGGCCCCCGCCCAGATGCGCCCCCATGAAAAAGATGCCCTGCGCGGTTCCCCGCTCGCTCGATGGAAACCAGCGCGCGATGACCTTGGCCACGTTCGGCCAAGCCCCGGCCTCTCCCGCGCCGAACAAGAACCGCATCGCCGCAAGCGAGCGGAATCCCACCGCCGACGCGGTCGCCATCGTGAAAAGGGACCACCAGATCACAATTCGGGTCAGCACCCGCCGCGGCCCCACGCGGTCTCCCCACCAACCTGTCGGCGCCTCGAACAGTGCGTAGGCAACCGTAAATGAACTGAAGATGAAACTCATTTGAATCGGCGTCAGCGAAAGGTCGCGCATGATGGCGGGCGCGGTCACCGAAATGCACACGCGGTCCAAATATGTAATGAACGCGAGGCAGACCGCCAGAGCTAGGGCCTGGTGACGCCCTGCCGGCGCCCTCATGCCAGATGTTCCCGGATTCGTTCGATCCCCCGCCGCCGCGCCCCTATCGCCGTAGGGATCGTCTGCATCTCGAAATTGAGCAACCGCTCCAGCCGCGAGAACCGCCTCCACACTTTCGGACGCCCTGCTTCGACAGTCCCCTGCGCCGCGATCTGGCGCTCGATATAGCCGCGGCCGTCCATTAGTCCGTGCGCCCCGCTCGAAAACATCTGGCAGTTGGATCGCGGCGAATCCGATCGCATACATGAATCGCTCGCGTCGGAACTCTTCGATTCAGCCGCGTCACCGCAAATCGCGGCGGTGCGAGCTCCACTTTCACGCCCTTGCCGCGAAGAAA
>JBDTAT010000484.1:0-4271 GCA_039924505.1 Bryobacteraceae bacterium | reverse complement strand
GGTATGTAGTGGGCGATGGAATTAGCCCCTTTGGCACGTTCTTCTCGGGCCTGTTGAGCTCCCTCGGCGTCACCTGCTATGCCCCGGCGTCACAAGGCCAACTCACCATCCCGGCCGAAGTCGTCGCCGCCGCCGTCGGCCCGGCTCCTCCCCCGATTCTTCCGATAGCCCTCACCATCACCCGCCGTAACGACTCCCCGCTCGTGTTCCCGATCACCGATCCCCAGGGCGCCACCGGCGTCGGCTACTTCACCTACACGCGTCAACAAACCATTTTGCTTCCTGTCGCCCAGTCGCAGTAATCTAAGCGGCCCCGAAGAATTAGTACGCCGTCGAACCACCAATTGGCGCCCACGCGATCGGCCACGAAGCCCCGCCGTCCAACGACAGCGCGCGCCAGACCTGATGATCCATCCCCATGCCGAAGAGATGAATCGCTTTTCCGTCGGATGACATCGCGGCTCCGGGACTCGACAGGAAGACGCCATCGGCAACCGGCGCCCAGGCGACGTCCCAATTGTTTCCGCCATCGGGCGAATGGGCGCGCCAGATGCGGTTGTCGAGGCCGCGTCCGAAGACGTGCAAGCTCTGGCCGTCCGCCGAGATTACCGCCGCCGGGCACGAATTAAATACACCAGGCTCAATCGCCGCCCACGCTACATCCCAATTGTTTCCGCCGTCCGGTGAGTGCGCGCGCCAGATCTTGTTGTCCAGGCCACGTCCGAAAACGTGCAAGTTCTGGCCGTTCGCCGATACCGCGGCAGCGGGCGCGGAATTGAAAGTGCCCGGCCCCACCGCATCCCATGCAACATCCCAGTTGTTGCCGCCATCGGTTGAATGTGCGCGCCAGAAACGGTTATCCACGGCGCGTCCGAAAACGTGAACGATGCTTCCGCTCCCCGATACGCAGGCAGCGGGTCCGGAATAGAACGCCCGGGCTGGAACCGAAATCCCTCCCGGTATCGTGATGGTTACGTTGACCGCCGGCAGTTCGCTCCACTGCGGCGCCCAATCCGGCTTCGTCGCATCGCCGGCCGCGGTCCACTGGAACTTGAAACCGCTATCGCGCGTAAACACGCCGGCGCGGAGGGGCGCCGTGAACGTCGCCGCCACCACGTCGTCCGGCGACCCCGGAAATGCCTTCTGCGCGAAATGCGCCGTCAGACCGAACCACACGTCCTCTGCGTTGTGAAATTCGGGCGACTTCCATGGACCCCATCCCATATTGCATTTGAAATAGTGGCCGTCGGGCGAACCGTCGTGGTAGTGAATCAGTTTGTAGCCGTACGCCAGCGGATAGTGCAGGTCCCACAACACGGATCCGATGCCCACTACACCCGGATAGCCGGCCTGGATGCCATGGGCCACCTTCTTGCCCCCGTTCTCCCAGTCCGTCGACCCGAAACCCGGCGCCGTAACGTGCCCATGCTCGAACCCCGTCATCTCCACGAATCCGCTGCCGAATTCATTCTCGGGAGACGGCTGCGAGTTTGTGATCCGCGCCACGTATTCCTGAAACGCGCTCACCATCTGGTCCGGCGCCGTCGCACCCTGATCCGTCGTGGTGAAGCACATCGTGTTCGACAACTTGTACAGATCGTCGTAGACCGGCACGACAAAATTCGCCGCCTGATCCGCATTGGAGGTCGATTTCGGCGCGTCGGAATCGCGCAGACTTTCGTAGTTGAAGCGGAACTTGTGCGCGTTGCCTCTTCCGTTGTCCAACCGGTAGAACGCGCTCGGCACGCCGTTGGCATCCCACCATCCGAACAGCATCGCCAGCGCCGTCGGGCCGCAGCCGTCCAGCGGGCACCAGTCGTCCTGTTTCAATTGATCGTATTGCCGCTGGTCGCCGCTCCAATCGGTGCCGGCGAGCCAAAACGTGAAGTCCGATTTCGCGTCCCGGAGCGCGACCGCGCCGGGTACGACTACCGCCGTCACCGCCAGCGTAAAGAAGTCGATGGTTCCGTTCTGTTCCGCCACTTCCAACGTGACCGTGCCCGCGCTCACGCCCGTGGCCCGAAATCCGCCGGCGGGCAGCACCAGCAGCCGCGCCATTTCCACCGGTCCCGACGCAACGACACCTACGTTCGCCAGACGCTTGTCGCCGAGAAACGTCTGCGTTTGGCCGATCTGTAACTGCAATGTTGGATTTTTAGCGCCGTTCAACACCCGCCACACCGCCGCCGTTCGATTGACGCGCAGCGCTCTGCGTTGGACCCGCAGCGGATTGGTTGCATAATCGGATTTGAGATCGGCGTAATTCGCCGCCGGCGTGGCGCCCGCCGCCGCGGCCTTCATGGGCGCGGTTCCCAACGTTCCCAGTGGTTGTCCATTGCCATCCTCGGCCGCGATGTAGCCCGGCGCGAATCGCATGAATTTCACAATGGTCCCGCCGCCGGCCGCTTGCGCCACCTTGTCGGTTTTCGTCTCGCCCCCCGTGCCGAACTCCGGCACCGGAAAGTCTTCGTTCGTTAGCGAAATGAAAATGTAGCCGCGCGCATCCGCGGGGGCCGTGGAACTCACAATCCGCAGTTCAACGTAGGCCGGCGCCGCCCCCTGCCGATACGCGGCATCATGGACGTAGCGCGCCACCGGCGCAATCTGAACTTGGTTCCAATCGCTATCCGGGCCAAGCGTCCCCGCTGCGAATGCCTGAATATGTTGGTTAGCCACGGCGGGTATTTGTGGCGGAAGCTTGCTGATGGATACTTCCGCGGATGAATCGACTAAGGCAGGCATGGATTTCCTCCCGTTGGTTGGTCGACGTCACGCCTTGGGCGTGATTGTCCGTTACGGTATTGCCAGTCTAATCTGTTTCCCCAGCGCCGGGCAAGGAAAATTTGCGCCGGGAAATTTGCGACGGCGCCCCGCCACTCCCCGGTCGCGGTTTTCCCATTTCCTGCTATACTGAAACTTCATGCAGCCGGTCTCCCAAACGCGCCATCCTCATCACCTCCATCGGAGCCACATTTCCGCGGCTGGCTGACTTCTTGCGTAATTCAATCCAAGTTTGAATCGGCCCGCCGCAACTGTGGCGGGCTTTTCTATTGGTGTCTACAATGCAACTGGACTTCGACAAAATGGGCGGTCTCGTCACCGCCGTCATTCAAGACCACGCGACCGGGCGCGTTCTCATGGTCGGCTTCATGAACGAAGAGGCCTTCCGGAAAACCGTCGAGACCGGGTTCGCCACCTTCTATAGCCGCTCGCGCAACAAGCTGTGGCTGAAGGGCGAAACTTCCGGCCATCGCCTCGCCGTAAAAAATATTGCCACCGATTGCGATACCGACGCGCTGCTCGTCAACGTCGAGGCGCTCGGCCCCGGCGTTTGCCACAACGGCTACCGGAGCTGTTTTTACCGCAGCCTCAAAAATGGCGAGTGGCTCGAAACCGAACCGCGCGCCTACGACCCCAACGCCGTCTACGGGAGCAAATCGTGAGCATTCTCAAGCTCGGCCTTCCGAAAGGCAGCCTCGAAAACGCCACCGTCGATCTGTTCCGGCGCGCCGGTTTCAACATCACCACCAGCAGCCGTTCCTATTTCCCGGCCATCGACGACCCCGAAATCGAATGCATGTTGATCCGCGCCCAGGAAATGGCCCGCTACGTCGAGGACGGCGTGCTCGACGCCGGCCTCACCGGCCGCGATTGGGTGCAGGAAACCGGCGCCACGGTTGAAACCGTCGCCGACCTCATCTACGCCAAGCAGAGTTTCGGCAAAGTGCGCTGGGTGCTGGCAGTGCCCGAGAGCTCGCCGTTCCACAGCGTTCAGGATCTCGAAGGCAAAATCATCGCCACCGAATTAGTCGCCGCCACCAAGCGCTATCTCGCCGATCGCGGCGTCACCGCCAAGGTCGAGTTCAGTTGGGGCGCCACCGAAGTGAAGCCGCCCGTGCTTGCCGACGCCATCGTCGAAGTCACCGAAACCGGTTCCTCTCTGCGCGCCAACAATCTGCGGATCATCGAGACCGTGATCGAGTCCAACACGCAGTTGATCGCCAACGTCGGCTCCTGGAAAGACGATACGAAACGCCGTAAACTGGGCGACGTCAAAATGCTGCTCGAAGGCGCTATCAGTGCCATGGGCAAGGTCGGCCTGATGCTGAACGTCCACAAAGATTCTCTTGCCGCGGTGCTAAATGTTCTGCCCGCGCTAAAGAACCCGACCATCTCCCATCTCAGCGACGGCGAGTGGATGGCGGTCAACACCATCCTCGACGAATCGACGGTGCGCAACATTATCCCGCGGCTCAAGGAAGCCGGCGCGC
>JBDTAT010000483.1:0-4495 GCA_039924505.1 Bryobacteraceae bacterium | reverse complement strand
GCCGCCAGCTACTTCCTGGCGAACGGCCTGATTCTCGACAACTCGCTAACGGTGACCGGCGGCGCGCAACGCCCCGGCCAACCGGCTACGAATAGCGCGTCGAGCGCCGGCCAGCGCAATGTGGCCGCAGTGGCGCCGATCGATCAAAACAACTTCGCGCTGCTGACGACGGCGGTGCAGACAAATCTGACTTCGACTACGCGCGACGATCCACGGGCGACGCTGGAATTGGTCAATCTGGCGACCGGCTCGGATTCGCTTATCGGGCCGACGGCGGAGAATCCGGTGTTCGAGGTGTTCGGCGGCTCGCGGCAGAGCGTGCCGCCGCGTCAGATGGTAGTGGACGCGCAAGGCACGGTGTACATCATCACGCTGTCCGGATTGAGCGTGATTCCCTCCGCGCCGGCCAGCGCGGCAACGCAACCGCAGATCGCCGGCGGGGCTGTAGTGAATTCAGCGGATGGGTCGGCCACGTTCGCGCCGGGGGCGTTTATCACCATTAATGGAGCGAACCTGGCTTCGCAGGCCAACGCAAGCCAATTGCCGGCGCCCACGGTGCTGGGCGGAAGCTGCGTGGTCTTCGACAACGTGGCGCTGCCGCTGCTCCAAACATCGCCGACGCAGATTTCGGCGCAATTGCCGTCCGGCATACGGCCTGGAATTAACGTGGTGCAGGTTCGGTCGCTGAGTCTGGCGCAGGACAGCGCGCCGATGATCGTTACAGTAGCTGCGCCGTCACAGTAGCGGTCAATTTATAATTTACTGCGGCATTCACCATGCGAAGAAATGCCTGTTTGCCGTTGACGGCAATCTGGAACGCGTGGCAAGCTGCAAGGCGATCATGAACCCGTTTTCGACCCCGGGATTCAGAATTGGCCTTCCTGGCCGCGGCCGTGACGCAGCGGTTGCAGATCGAAAGAGAGACATCTCGCGGGCGACGACCCGATCGGCCGGATGTGTGCGCCTGAATTTCGGCCGCTTATGCCAGAATGCCGTCCACCACGGCGCCGGAAACCCCGGTGAGGCGGGCGTCCATGCCTTGGAATTTCACCGTGAGGCGCGTATGGTCGATGCCCAGCAGGCGCAGCATGGTGGCGTGAAAGTCATGGACACTGACCGGGTTTTCCGTTGCGGAGTAACCCAGGTCGTCGGTCGATCCATAGCCGATGCCGCCCTTAATGCCGCCGCCCGCCATCATAAATGAAAAACCTTTGATATGGTGATCGCGTCCGTCGCCGCCTTGCGACATGGGCGTGCGGCCGAACTCGCCGCCCCACACAATCAGCGTGTCGTCTAACATCCCACGCTGTTTCAGATCCTGGATCAGCGCCGCGGTGGGCCGGTCCACTTCCTGCGCCTTGTACTCGATGCCTTGCTTCAGCAAGGTGTGATGATCCCAATCGCGGTGGTAAAGCTGGATGAAGCGCACGCCGCGTTCGGCCAGGCGGCGCGCCAGAAGGCAGTTGGAGGCGAACGAACCGTCGCCAGGTTTGGCGCCGTACATTTCCAACACTTGTTCCGGTTCCTTGCTCATGTCCACGAGGCCCGGCACGCTGGCTTGCATCTTGAACGCCATTTCATATTGCGCGATGCGGGTTGTGATTTCGGGATCGCCCAGAGCGGTGTGCTCAATGCGGTTCAGCGCGTTAATGGCCTGGATGGAATCGCGCTCCGTGGCGGTGCTCAACCCGGGCGGATTATCGATGTAGAGAACCGGATCTCCGACGGAGTTGAGCTTGACGCCCTGAAATTTGCTGGGCAGCAAACCGGCCGACCACTGGCGCGCGGCGATGGGCTGCATCTGGCCGCCGCGCCCGGCCGACATCAGAACAACGAATCCCGGCAGATTATCGGTTTCCGCGCCCAGTCCGTACAGAAGCCATGAACCCATGCTGGGGCGGCCGGCTTGTATCGAACCCGTATTCATTACCGTGTGCGCCGGATCGTGATTGATTTGCTCGGTCCACATGGAGCGGACGATGCAGATGTCGTCGGCGGCCGAGCCGATGTGCGGAAACAATTCGCAAATCTCCTGGCCGGACTTGCCGAATTTCTTGAAGCCGAATCGCGGCCCGAAACAGATCAGCGGCTTGCCTTGCAATTGGGCGATTTGCTGCCCCTTGGTCAGGGAAGCGGGCATGGGCTTCGCATTCATTTCCGCGAGCTTCGGTTTGTAATCGAAGGTTTCCAGGTGCGACGGACCACCGGCCTGATAGAGAAAAATCACCCGCTTGGCTTTGGGCGGGAAATGCAGCGGATTTACGGCGCCATGCGAAATTCCGGCTGGTGGATCGCTCGCGAACAGGCGTGGATTCAGCAGCGAGTTCAGCGCGACGACGCCCAAGCCAGTGATGCCGCGGCCGAGAAATGTCCGGCGCTGAATATTCAGGATGGATGAGGCCGGGTGCATGATGGATTTAGTTCCTCGTTATCGTTTCGTGCAAGTTGAGGATGGCGCGCGTCACGGCCGTCATGGCGGCCAGTTCGGCCGGCGGGAGTGTTTTCGGCGCGGGCGATTGTCCCACGCGGATAAACTCGCCGGCCTGCGAAGGCGCGGCGCGGAACCGTTCGAGGCTTTGCCGATGCAGAGTGAGGAGAATCCGGCGCTCTTCGGCGGTCGGCTTACGGTTCAACGCGTGCTGGAAAGCCCAGTCGATTTGCTCCGGCCCGGCGTGCCCCCCCTTTTCGAGAACACTTTCGGCGAACACCCGCGCCGTCTCCACATAGATGGGATCGTTGAGCAGCACTAGGGCTTGAAGCGGTGTATTGGAATTTACGCGATTCACGGTGCACTCCTCGCGCGAAGGGGCGTCGAAGGCCTGCAGGCTGGGATGCAGAAATGTGCGCTGCCACTGCGTGTAAATGCCGCGGCGGTACAGATCGTCCCCGCGGCTGGCGGAATATTCGCGCTTGGGGAAATTCAGGGCGGCAAGATAACCGGCCGGCTGGTAGGGCCGCACGCTTGGTCCGCCAAATTTCTCCACCAGCAAGCCCGAGACTTCGAGGGCGATATCATGCACCACCTCGGCGTCCACGCGAAAACGGCTTTGGCGGGCGAGAAGACGATTGCCGGGGTCGCGATCGTCCAGCGCCGGAGTGCTTTGCGAGGATTGGCGGTACGTCTGGCTGAGAACAATCGTGCGGATGATGTGTTTCACGTCCCAATCGTGCGCGCCCGCGGCGTCCCACGACGGATGGACGAATTCCGCGGCCAGCCAGTCGAGCAACCCGGGGTGCGTGGGCCACTCACCTTGCGAGCCCAAATCCTCCAGGACTTTTGAGAGGCCCGTGCCGAAGAAATGACGCCACTCCCGATTCACAAAAACACGCGCGGTCAGCGGGTTGTCCGGCGATACGATCCAGTTGGCGAGATCCAGGCGCGTGGCGCGGGCGCCTCCGGTATTGACCTTGCCGAACAATTCGGGGATCGCGGGCTCGACGATCGCGCCCGATTCATCCATCCAATTGGCCCGCGGCAAAATGCGGATGGGACGCGGCGTAGTGGCCTCGGTCACGACGACGTGAGGAATGGCGGCGTCAAGCAGGTCGAGGCTGGCGCGAAGGTTCGCGGCGGCGGCGGTTTGAGGCTCCAACTCCGGCGTTGCCCAATCGAGATATTCCAGAAGAAGTTTCTTTTGAACGCCGGTGCGTTTGGCGGCGGCAGTACCCAGAGCCTTCACCATATCCTTCGACAGGCCGCCGGCGATGACGCCCTTATCGTTCTTCTTGCGATCATGCGACGCGTCGGGCCATGAGGCATCGGATTGCGCGAGCGCGATTCGAAATCTTCCGATGGTGGCGCGCCGGAATTGCGAGTCGTGATGGACGCGGATGGTGAGAACCGAATCGTCGCGCGTTCGCAATGGTTCCTTGAATCGCAATGCGAGAAAAAGGTCGCCGCTTTCTCCGTACGTGTCGATGCCCCAGCCGGTGTTAGGATTGCCGTCAATTGCCGCCATCGCGGGAAGTTGCACGGAGGGTTCCTTGATGCTGGATGCAGCGAGCACGAACGCCAGTTTCCCGGAGGTGCGCGCGTCTTTTTCAGAAATTTCGGCGTCAACTTCGGTGATGACCAGACGATCCGCGCCGCGGGCGACATTGACGCCAGGCAGGCTATCGTCGGGAACGACGTCGAGACCGAGCGTGGCCCATTCACCGGCGCCGGGCTTCACGCGCACGGTGTAAGTTTCGTTGTCGGGATTCGGTCCGCTCGCGACGATCAGACCATTGCCGGGTTTCGGCGCCGCGGTCGTGGTCGTGGTCGCGTTCGCGGGCGCGGGCCGATCGTTATAGACGGTGAGGGTGGCGCCATTGGCGCTCGCGGCTGAAATGGGCCGTTGAAATTTCCAGTTGAGTTTCCCGGCGTTATAGCGGGCGAGAGCCGTCTTCTCCCAATCGGTGGCGGTGACACGGGCCGCTTTCGCATCCAGAGCGCCTTGGGCGGCGGAGAGTTGACGATCCAGTTCATCGCGCCGGGCGCGCTGCGCGGCGCTGG
>JBDTAT010000482.1:0-4418 GCA_039924505.1 Bryobacteraceae bacterium | reverse complement strand
AATACCAGCCGAAGCCGCGCGCCTCTTTGACGCCCACGTTGAACCATACCGGCGAGTTGAAGCACGCCTTCTGCGCGAGCATCAGGTGCGCCAGTTCGCCGCGGAAATTCGCGGCATCCTCCGGAGTACGGAAGTAGCGTTGATCGCGGCCCCAATCGGCGATGGTGTCCACCACCCGATGCACCAGTTGACTGACGCTATGCTCGCGGTCCGGCGAGCCGATCTTTCCGTGGAAGTACTTGCTGGCGACTATATTGGTCGCGGTCTGCGACCAATCGGCCGGAACCTCCACATCGCGCTGCTCGAAAATTACCGCGCCCTTATCGTTACCGATGGAAGCGGTGCGCACCTCCCAATGAAGTTCATCGTAAGGGGTTCGGGCCGCGTCCAGACGGGCGGTGAAATACCGGGGAAAAGACACTCCTGTGCGCAACGGCACACCGGTAGAGGAGGATTGCTGGATGTCTTTGAATTTGCTGCTAAGATCGACGCTCAACTGACCCATCGTAATACCTTCTTTCGCCTGGGGGCTAGGCGGCTCGCAGAACTTTAAGAGATTTCTGTGTGCCTGTTCGTAATCATGCCCCAACCTGTAGTGTCTCGTCAAGAACTATATCTATATGCTGGACACCACTTTACGGAGTACCTATAGTACTGTGAGAGAAACCGGTCCAAATCGACGCCTCCCTAAGTACACCTGCATGTCATGAACGCCCACTTCGGCTGCTTCCGGGATACGAAAATTCACTTCAAACCGTTGCGAAATTGGGTTAGTGCAGAAAATTTCCAGATCCAAAACCGGAGCGTTATCGAGTATCACACGGAGATCGCCGGGGGTAGATACCTCTTCCATGGTGATCTTCACGGTGCGGGTCTGAATTTTCACGCCGGATAGCAGATTCACGCCGTCGGTGACGGTCAGAATCCGCGGAACCTGCGGGCCGGGCGGCGAGACACGCAGTGTAGCCGGTTTCGCCAGTGGCTTGCCGAACCAGAAAATTTCGACGGGTAACAGCCCGGTAGGATTGTTGACGCCAGGAAGAATGACGTTGACTTGTTGCAGCCCGGAATTGTCGGGCGGTCCTATATATGTGATGCTGCCGCGCGCTCCGCCGATGGAAACTTCCAGATCGTGAAGACCGCACTCGGCGGGTAGATCCTCAATCCAAATGGAGATGGAGGCGAAGCGGCCGCTGGCGGGCGCGACCGGCTCAAAGCTATGGGCGTTGGTAACGCGGCGGACACGGCAGCGGCCATCCGGCGGATCGGCCGCGAGGCGCGCATGCCAGCCGGCCGGCCGTTTGCGCCAGCTCGTCCACATATACTGCGTGCCGGCGCCCTCAATGGCGAGCAACTGAAAGTCGGAATCGCGCGTGAACTCCAGCAGATCGGCGGCCGAGAAGCGCACGCCGCTCCAGGTGTCGTACTGGCCGGGTGTTGGCGGCAATCCGTTAAATTGGGCGCGCACCAAGCCGCCGGTTTTCAGCACGCGGCGCGTTTCGCGCAGATATTCCAAGACGACGTCCCGGAGCGGAATATGCTGGAACACGGCGTAGGAATACACCATGTCGAAGGATTCATCGGCGAAAGCGGCGAGACTCGCGCCGTTGGTGGAGTGGACATGCGCGTGCGGAATTCCGCTCAGCTTGTGGCGCGCCAGGCTCACCATCTCATCGGAGACGTCGACGCCGTGAATTTCGCCGAAGTCGCGGCTCAACGGGCGCATCAGGCGGCCCGGGCCGCAGCCGATCTCGAGCGCACGCCAAGCGCGGCGGTTTGCGTCTGCCGGGAGGCGCTTCAGCTCCCACTCGACGCTCTTCACCACCTCGGCGGCGGTATCGAAAAACTCCTCGTCATCCTGATCGCGCCGGCCGAAGGCGACGTAGTAACTGGCGTCCTCCCGTGCGCGCTGGTTCCAGTCTTCGCGCATGCGGGCGTGAACGGAAGGGTCGATGGCAGATCCCACCCCTCAATTATGAACTAAGCCGGTGGCGATTAGACCGAGGCCGATCGGAGAAATATTTAGCGCGCACTCGGCTTTGCGAGGCGAAGAAAACGAAGCGCTGCATGAACCCGGTCGCGCATCACGTCTGGCGCACCTCTACGCCCGGACTTCCTCACCTGGCCGGCCGTGCTTCACGAATGGGCTAGTGAATGGTGGTGAGATGGATGATAGAAGAGGCTGAAGAGTTTGTTACGAAATAGCCACGGCAACCGCTCCCTCGCGGTAGCGGCTAGGAAACTGGGCGCGAGCGGCTTATCGACATGACAGGATCAAGGAGGAACTAAATGATATTGATCACAGGCGCATCGGGCAGCGCCGGCGGCGCTGTCCTGGAAGCGGCCGTCGCCGCCGGATCACCGCTGCGGGCGATGTACCGAAGTAACGAAGACGCCCGCAAAACGCCGAAGAACGTGGGGGCGGTGGTGGCCGATTTCGCGGACAAAAGCAGTCTGCGGAATGCGTTGCGGGGAATTGAATCGGTGTACCTGGTTTGCGGTCCCGTGCCGCAACTGGTCGAACTGGAAGGCAACATGATCGACGCGTGCAAGGAGGCGAACGTGCGTCACATCGTGCTGAACTCCGCGCTCGGCGCCGGCGATTTTCAGAAGTCGTTTCCGAGCTGGCATTTTGAGGCCGAGCGGAAACTGAAGGATTCCGGACTCGCTTATACTATTCTCCGGCCGAACGGATTCATGCAGAACATCGTGACGTACAACGCCGGCAGCATCCGCGCGCAAGGCGCGTTTTACGCGGCGATGGGCGACGCGAAAATCAGCATGATCGACGTGCGCGATATCGGCGCCGCGGCGGCCGGGATTCTGCTCGATCCGGCGGCGCACGCTGGAAAAACCTACCAATTGAACGGCCCGGAAGCGGTGAGCAATTTTGACATTGCGGAGCGCATCTCCCGCGTTGCAGGGCGCAAAGTTTCGTACGTGGATATTCCGGAAGAGGCGCAGCGGAAAGGGATGCTCGATGTGGGGATGCCGGAATGGCTGGTGACGGCGGTTCTGCAATTGCAGGAATACTACCGTAGCGGGCGGTGCGCCACGGTGGACGGCGCGGTGGCGAAATTAACCGGCCGGCCGGAGAGAACTCTCGACCAGTACCTGGTGGAAAACGCGGCGAGCTTTCAAAGCCAAGCCGCCGCGACATGAGGCGCTAGCGAAGACGACCGCGCCGAAACCGCGCAAAACAGAGTGCGGCGCGAAGCGGTTCCTGCCGCGGACGGTGGCGCGCGCCGCACACGGCCGGCTGAGATTGTGCCCCGAACCGGTGCAGCGGACACGTTGGAGTGCGCGGACGGCTTGCTGAATTGCAATGAGGACGCCGTCGCGCTCTTTACGGGCTTGCTAAGCTGTGGGGAATGGCCATTGAGTTTCGCGGGGTTCACCATACGCCGCTGATGGATTTTTCCGCGCACGCACCGGAGGGCGCGATTATCGGCGTAATCGGCGAAAACAATGCCGGTGCGGGCGCGCTGCTGCGCCTGGCGGCGGGGCTGGAGCGGCCGGAAACGGGCGAGGTGCTAGCTCCAGAAAACCGCCGCTGGATCGGCGCGGGTGAAGCGTTGAACCTGTCGCCGGTGGATGTGCTGGTGCTGGATCAGGCGCTCGCCCGGCATGACGCGCTGGAGCGGGAACGAACGGTGTACGCTCTCGAAGGGCTGCGGCGCGCGGGCGCCACGGTGCTGCTGGCCACGCACGAGGCGCCCCTAATCGAGCGGCTGTGCGACGAACTGTGGTGGATCCACGAAGGCCGCATGGCGGCGCGGGGCGATCCGCGCGAGACGCTGGCAAAATACCGGCAGCACGTGGCGGCGCGCATTCGCGAGTGGGGCGGGACGCTCCACATCCCGCTGAATCCCACGCTGCGGCGCGGCGACCACCGCGCCGAAATCGTCAGCCTGGAAACGCTCGGCGCCGGCGGCGAGCCCACGCTCGCATGGACCAGTGGTGAACAGGTAGCGGTGCGGGTGTCGCTGCGATTTCTGGAAGCCGTCCGCGAGCCCGTGGTTGGTATCATGATCCGCAGCCGCATTGGCTTTGAAGTCTACGGCACCAATACGGAACTCGAACGCACTCCCATCGGTCCGTGCGCCGGAGGGGAGACGGTCAGTATAGTGTTCCGCTTCGCCTGCGAACTTTGCCCGCGGGATTACACACTGACAGCGGCTTCGCACGATCCGGACGGCGCTCCACACGACTGGCTGGACGACGCGGTGGCCTTCACGGTGGTGGATTCAAGAGAAACCGCCGGCGTGGCAAATCTGCGGGCGCGCGTAACGGTGGAGCGCCGCGTGCCGTAGGGCGGCAATCGCAAATCCGACGAGGCGCGGCGCCGAGGGCTCTCAAGCTTACTGGTCTTGCTCACCTCGCGGTTCGATGGCGATCGTAACTGAATTACCCGCCGC
>JBDTAT010000481.1:0-5737 GCA_039924505.1 Bryobacteraceae bacterium | reverse complement strand
GCGCTCATTGCCGACGAGTTCGGCGGCGGCAAAGCGCATCTCACCACCCGCCAAAATCTTCAGTATCATTTCGTGCCGCTCGCGAATGTTCCGGCTCTGTTGCATAAGCTGGCCGACGTTTGCCTCACCAGCCGCGAAGCGTGCTACAACACGGTTCGCAACGTCACCACCGATCCGCTGGCTGGATTGCTTCCCGATGAACCCTTCGATGTGCGTCCTTACGCCCGCCAGCTGGCGTTTGCGTTTCTGCACAAATCGCTCACCGACTCGATGCCGCGTAAGTTCAAGATCGCGTTTTCCGGCGGCAAGGAAGACAACATCGCCACCCAGATCAATGACGTCGGCCTCCGCGCCGTCGTTCGCCATGAAGATGGCGTGGAAAAGCGCGGCTTCCGTATGTCCATCGGCGGCGGTCTCGGGCCTCTGCCAAACGAAGCCAAGCTGCTCGACGAGTTTGTTCCCGTCGAGCGCCTCGTCAGCCGCATCGAAGGCGTCCTGCGCGTTTTCAATCAGTACGGCAACCGCAAGAACAAGAACATGGCGCGTTTGAAATTCGTCGTTCGCGAGCGCGGCTTCGACTGGGTTGTGGATCAGGTAAACCAGGCGTATGCCGATATTCTCGCCAACGGTGGCATCGCAACCCCCGAACTGGTTCCCGAGGGATTTGGTGGTTTTCAGTCCGTCCCGCAAGCCCCCGGCGCCGGCGCCGCGCTTCCCGTGCTCGACGCCGCGCCGCAATGGGATCCGGAATTCGACGAATGGCTCGAATCGAACGTTCAGGAACAGAAACAACCGGGTTACGCCATCGTTACCGTTAAAGTGCCCGAGGGAAACCTGACCGGCGAACAACTTCGTGGCGTAGCCAAGCTCGCCGAGGACGCCGGAGACGGGGTCGTCCGCGTCACCATGAACCAGAACCTGGTGCTCGGCTTCGTGGCGCTGGCGAATTTGAAGCGCGTATACGCCGCGCTGCGCATCGTTGGCTTGGCCGGCTCCGGTGCCCATGAACTGGAAGACATCATCACCTGCCCGGGCGCCTACAGTTGCAATCTCGGACTAACCAAGTCGATGAATCTCGGCGCCGCGCTCTCGGGCGTCGTCCGCGAATACCGTGATCCGGAAGTTCGCAAGCTGTCCATCAAGATCAGCGGTTGCCCGAACTCCTGCGGACAGCACTGGATCGGCGACTTCGGCTTCTACGGCAACGCGCGCAAAATCGACGGCAAGGAAGTTCCTTACTACCAATTCCTGCTCGGCGGCGGGTACGACGAAAACGGCATGATGCGGTTTGGCCTCGCCATTCAGAGCATCCCGGCGCGCTCCGCCCCCATTGTCGTGCGGCGCGTCATCGATCACTACCTCTCCAATCACCTGGAAGGCGAGACTTTCCGCGACTACGTCGTTCGCAACAAAGTCGAGACCTTCCGCGCCATGACCGCCGATGTCGCCAAGCCTTCCGGACCCTCCCCGGAACTCTGCCTCGATTGGGGCGACGACATGGCCTTCTCGCTCAAGCTCGGCCGCGGCGAGTGCGCCGGCTAGTTCATATCGTCAATCGCCAAACCGGTACCCCACGATCATCTTCACCAGTAGATGTTCGGTGCCCGCCGTTACTCCCACGCCCACGCCCATATTGAATTCCCATTTGGGTGACAGGTTCAGATCGATGGCCGGAACAATCTGCTCCTGTTGATCGTGCAGCGGATCGAAACCGGTGATGGGCCCGAGCGACCCGTAATACTCCAGGCCGGCTTGTACCTTCTTGGTGATGTCGTAACCGAACTTGAAGTTCGGTGAAAAAATGTAGCCGCGCTTGGCATTCACGCCCTTGAACGATTTGTCCACCGTTGGATTGAACGACAGATAGACGTGGCCGATTTGCTTGTCGATGATCGGCCGTATCTCCCACGTCCAGGTGTCCGGCGAGAACATCGCCCGCTGATAGCCGATTTCATTCGAGATGCTGAGACCCACCGGCCATCCCCAGCTCTCCGGAATGCGGAAGCGCGGGCGAATGTGATCGCCCACCCAAGCGTAGCCGTAGCCCGGATTGCCGCTAGTGAAGATGTAGAAGCCGGTTTCAAACCAGTCGTTGAAGCCATGCGTGATTTCCACCGTTTCGTGCCAGGCGTGTTCGTCCGGCCGCACGCCATCGATGACATCCTTGAATCCTTCGACCGTGAAGTTGCTATGCAGCTCCACCATCGTGGAGCCGGGTTTCACCGTATCGGCGCCGTACACTTGAATTTCATAGTTGTCCTGCGCGCGCGCGGCGCTTCCCACGCACACCGCCAGCAACAACGTAGACCACACAGTATTCCTCATTGGATTATTTCCATTGTGCCGCGATACACTACCTTCCCGCCAACAATCGTCGCCACCACCCGCGCCGCGGGAATCTCCTCGTCTGGAACGGTGAGGATATCTTTCGAAAGCACCGTGATATCGGCCAGCTTCCCCACCGCGAGCGTTCCCTTCATCCGCTCCTCGAACGCCGCATACGCATTGTTCACAGTATAGGAACGCAACGCCTCTATCCGCGTCATCCGCTCTTCCGGAAAAAATACCGAACCGTCCTTCGCCCTCCGCGTCACCGCTGCGTAGTAGCAAGCAATTGGATCCACATCTTCCACCGGCGCGTCCGTTCCATTGGTCACCACCGCGCCGGAATCGATCAGTTTGCGCCACACGTATGCGCCTGCCTGGGCGCGCGCGAAACCGAGCCGGGCAATCACAAACGGTGCGTCGGAGGTGCAATGAATCGCCTGCATCGACGCAATCACTCCGAGCGCTGCGAATCGCGGGATGTCGGCCGGGTCAAGCTGCTGCGCGTGCTCCACCCGCCAGCGCAGCTTCGTTTTCTCCGGATGCTCGCGAAATACGCTCTCGTACAAATTCAGAGTCTCGCGATTCGCCCGGTCGCCGATCGCATGGATACAAAGCTGAAAGCCGTGCGCGATGGCCAGTTCCGCGGTCTTCCGGATATCGCCGATATCTTCGACGTTAAGTCCCGAGCGATTCGGAGCGTCCGGCGGCAGATCCGAGTACGGCGCCAACAGCCATGCGCCGCGCGATCCCAATGCGCCGTCCATATAACGTTTGATCGCACGCACCGTCAGATGATGGTCTCCGGCATTCAGGATCTTGTACTCGTCGAGCCGCTTCGCCAGCACCGGCGTCGGCGCCCGGACCATCACCCATAAACGCAGATCCAACTTCCCCTCGTCGGCCAGACGATGGAACATGTCGATGGTGTCGAGCGGTGAGCCGGCGTCTTCAAACGTCGTGATGCCTTTCGCCACGCAGTCCTGTTCGGCCAGTTCTACCTCGCGCCGCTGCTCGGCGTTCTTCTCGGCAGCCGGCAGTGTTCGATGCCACGCGTCATAAGCGGCCGTCACTGCCGCTTGCGCGCGTTCCTGCAGCACGCCGGTCGGGTTGCCGCGTCCGTCTTTCAGAATGTGGCCGCCCTCCGGATCGGGAGTGTCGCGCGTAATCCCCGCCAGCTTCAGCGCCAGCGCATTGGCCATCACCGCATGGCCGCTCGCATGAAACAGCATCACGGGGTTCCGCGGACTTGCCTTGCTCAACGCATCGTGAACCGGAAATCCGTCGACATTCGGCTGCGGCGTCCGGTCCCATTTCGATTGGTGCCATCCGCCCCCTACTATCCACGCGCCCGGCCGCGCTTCTCTCGCCGCCGCCGCTACCATCCGGACGATCTCATCCCAGTTCCGCGCGTCCCGCAGATTCAGATTCAGCTTCGTCGAGCCGATGCCCATGAAGTGTCCATGGCCTTCGATGAACCCTGGAATCGCCAGCCGTCCGCCTAGTTCGATAACCTTTGTAGACGGTCCCACATACGCATTGATTTGCCGGTTCGTGCCCAGCGCAACAATCGTCTCGCCGCGAATCGCCAGCGCCTCCACCTGCGGAGACGCCGCTTCGAGTGTGACAACTTTGCCGCCGCGCAGAACCAAGCTAGCGGTTTCGCCCGATGCGGCCAGCGTCGCGCAACCGAGCATGATCGCGAGACACTTCATTCCGCCGGCTCCAATTCGGTCGTCATCGCGGTGAGGGTAGATGGTAGAATTCTCCGCCGACGTCGCGCATTATCTTGCCCCACAACGCCTGTCCCAACTCGTGCATATCGGACATGCGCACCGGAATCACTTCGATGTGCAGTCCGGCCATTTCATCGGTCGTGCCAGATCCCCAGCGCACGCGTTTGGGCGGCGAGTTCGGGTTGTGCGGGTTCGCGGCGGAATTGTCGTAGATGAACTCCATCCTTAATACAGTATCGGCGGGCAGACGCACGGGCGCGGCGTAGTGATATTGTTCCTGCCAGGTGAAATCCCAGTCCCTAATCCAGATCAGGCATTTCTTCGTTCCGTCGGGCAACTCCGCGGTCCCCCGCATCTCACGGGCGATGTAATGCGCATGCGGAATGATACCGACCGCGTCCACGTCCACCGGCAGAGTGAAATGATCGGTGACTACGTAATGATTGTCCCCGGCCGGAATGTTAATGGATTGGCGCTGGCCGAGCGCAATATCGACCAGCCGCTTTTCCGGCGCCTTGTCGGTGAAGTACAACCCAAAGCTCGATTGCTCCCGCTCCGGCTTGCCCGTAGGATGAAAGTGGATCTGCACCAGCAGGTCGGCGGCGCGGTGGATGATTGCGGGGACACCGCCCGGCTCGGTGATGGGACCGGTGCCGGGCGCAAAGCCGCCGAGCGCGGAGGTGGGGAGAAAGCCAATGGTGCCGAAGCACGGGTAGCCTACCTCGGGCGTTTCGGCATCTTTGCGCCGGCCAAGTCCGGAGGCGTCGGTGAACAGCACCGCGTGATGCACCACCCGGCGGTTCGAGGGCCGGAACTCGACCGCGCGGACGTAACGCTCCTGCGTAAGGCCCAGCGGAATAACGAAGCATTGATACAAATCCTCACCGGCGGGAGGCACGTCGAACGGCTCGGGCATTGTAACCACCAGATCGGGTTTGCCAAGCTGCCATCCTTCCGGAAAGTGCGGAGCCGGCGGCGTCCGCGCCAAGTCGCCGGCGGGCGCGCCCTCGGCCGCCCATTTTTGGAGCAGCGCAATTTGCGCGTCGCTAAGATGACGCTCGCCGGCAAAATTCCCGTAGCCGCGGACCGGCTTCCACGGGGGCATGTAGCGGCGGGCCGTAACGCTGGCGATAAGTTTTGCGCGCTTCGCCGCATCCTCGTACGTGAGGAGCGAAAATGGCGCCACTTCACCGGGGTGATGACAGCTCGCACAGTGCCTGTAGAGGATGGGCGCCACGTCGTGGCTGAAGGTCACCGGCGCCGCGCCGAGCGGCGTTCCCAGAATTACCGCCGCCATAAACCACGCAAACTGCATTCTGCCCGGAGTGTAGCACGCGCTGCGCTTGCAGCCGTCGGCAGTAGCCGGGAATGGGTGTACGACTTGAAAGTGATGAATTTGCTGGATTCTTTTTTGGCGGCTCAAATCCGGGAGTATATAGTACGCTAGGATAAGGAGGCCATCACGATGAGCACCCCAAAATCCTTGGAATCCCTCGAACACCAGCGGGCCAACATCGCCAATCAGATCGCGGCTCTTAGCGATCTGCGTTGTGGCTCGATCACTGCCACCACCGGCCGATGCGGCAAACCGAACTGCCATTGTCATCAGCCCAAAGATCCGGGCCACGGCCCTAATCTCCGCCTGACCTACAAAAGCGATGGCAAAACCGTCACCG
>JBDTAT010000480.1:0-6869 GCA_039924505.1 Bryobacteraceae bacterium | reverse complement strand
AGATACTTGCCGAATTTGTGGATTGCCTCCAGACCGAGTGTGCGGCCCAGTATATAACTGACAGTGATGCCTGAGGAACTGCCGAGCACCGCGGTTAATAACGCCGGGACCGGTTTCAGCGTGCCCCTCGAAATCAGATAGCCCGTGAACACCAAAATCGTTTCGTCCGGAATCGGCAGGCCGACAATTCCGAGCATCAGCAGCACATAAAGCGCTGCGTAGCCGTAGGTCGCGACGAGATCGAAGACTTGATCCATGGGCGAAGTTTCGCTCCGCGTCAGATCGTCGAGGGCCGGTTTTTTGCGCAGGCGACCCGCAGCCGTCAAACCCGCAGCTATCCCCTGTTATACCGTTTCTCCACCTCGGCGCGCCTAAAAATTGAATCGCACCGCAAGTTGAACCCGTCTGGGGCCGCGCGCGGCCGTCGGTTGCAGAAACAGAGGATCCACCTGATTGCCCTGCGCGTCGAATTTCGCCTGCGTCGATAGCGTCGAAAACTGCGTGTGGTTGAAGGTGTTGTAGGTCTCCAGACGCAACTGCAGCGTCTCGCGCTCCCCCATGTGAATCAGCCGGTAGAGCGAAATATCCCAGTTGTTCACGCCCGGCCCGCGCAGTACCCCAACGCCCGCGTTGCCGAACATGCCCTGCTGCGGCCGCCCGAACATATCGATGGCCGGCGCATCGATATTCACAATGTTCGGCCGCGCTCCTTCCGACGGCGTTCCGGTGATGTTCTGGCCATCCACCGTCGTGAACGTGGGCGTGAACGGTGCGCCCGATTGCATCTGCGTAATTCCGGAAATCTGCCACCCGTCCGTGACCCATG
Organism: Bryobacteraceae bacterium; assembly: GCA_039924505.1. Lineage (GTDB taxonomy): Bacteria > Acidobacteriota > Terriglobia > Bryobacterales > Bryobacteraceae > JBDTAT01. Next base: position 6,043 of record JBDTAT010000480.1, on the reverse strand, counting down.
CCATCGGGCGCCAACCCAGCGCGTGACCCGGTGTTGGCAATGTCCAATTGTAGTTGAACGAAAATACCTGGCTTCGATCATAGGGGAGCGGGCCGTAATCGCGCGTCCGCGGATCGAAAAATGCCGACACATGCGTCGTATCGCTCGCGGCAGTTCCCAGCGTCTTGCTGAACGTATACGCCACCCCGAACATCACGCCATGGCTGAGCCGCCGTTCCAGTTTCACTTGCAACGAATTGTAATTGCTCGTGCCGGCAAACTCATAAAGAAAGATGTCGCCAAATCCTTGATAAGGCCGCAGGAAATTCGCGGACAACGCCGTGCCGTTCCCGGTGGACGTTGGATCGCGGTTCTGCGGATTGATGTTCAGTAGCTGCGCGCCAATCGGCACTGGGTTGATATTCCGTTCCCATAAATCGTGCCTTGACATGGACCCAACGTACGCCGCATCGAACAACATCATGCGGCCGATTTGTTGTTGCACATCGAAACTGTAGTTGTACACCGTCGGCGCGGAATGTTCGCCGAGCATCGACGTGACGCTCGACGACGGCGCCAGAATCGCGCCGCCCTGCGTCTCCGCCAGCGTCGCCAATGTTCCGTAATAAACCGTCGGCGTAAAAATCGTTGGCGGATTGCTGAGCAGTCCCATCGTCGGATTGCCTTGAATGCGGTCGTAAAATATACCCGCGCCGCCGCGCACCGCCGTGCGTCCCTTCCCGAACGGGTCCCAGGCGAATCCCGCTCGCGGACCGAGCGCCAGCGGAGGCATGGAATACAAACTGCTAGGCGCGTCGTTCGTGCCGCCCACTACCATGCCATCCACCGGATTGCCCACGCCCGGAGCATACGTGCCGATCAGTCCTTGCGGATACGTCGCGCCGGTTACTGGATTCACGGCGACCACTTGTTTGGCGGCGTTAAATCCGGACCGCAGCAGCACCGGAGCTTGGGCCGGATCGTACATTCCCGGGAAAAAGCTCGCAAGCTGTCCGCGCGCGTCGTACTGCGGCATGTCGTGATATAACCGCAGCCCGTAATCGAGCGTCAATCCCGGCCGCAGGCGCCACGTGTCCTGCGCAAACCACTCCATGTTCGAAAATCGGAATTGCCCCTGCGGCCGCGCATCCGCCTCCGAGTAGCTTTCGTACGCCCCGGTCAACGCATTCGAATACCCGTAGTTGGTATCGTACGGATTCACGCGGTCGCGGTTGAATGACAGCGTTCCGCGCGTCGCCACCGACGCGTCCTGGTCTTTCCGCGTCCGCTCGAAGTAAAATCCCACCTTCAGCACGTGCGTCCCGGCGACTTTACTGGCGTTCTCCACCACGCTGAAAATGGTGTTCGAGTTATAGTACGGCACGCCGTTGTTGAGCGATGGATTGGCGTAGTTGGTTACGCTCGAAAAGGTCATGTTCGGGATCACTCCGGCCGGATTCAGCGACGGATTCCACTGGGGAACGTCGATGCCTGTAGCCTGGCGCGACACTGCGTCCGGATTGCCGGGATAAAAATATAACTTGTTCTGGCTGACTCCGAAGATGAACTCGTTGGACCAGTTCTTAGGAAGCGTCGTTGTATTGTGATACGTCGCGCCCCGGCCCGGCTGGCGGAATACCATGGGCGTCAGTGGAAAATTCACGCTGCCGTTCACCCACAGGCCGTATGGCGGATTCTGTAAGTCGGCGGTGTCGCTGAGACGCACGTACATCAGCATGTTCGGCCGCGGCGAATAATCCAGACGCACGATGTCGGTCCGGCGCGGGTACGGCGCGCTGGGCGACCAGATGTAGTTCCACTGGTAGCGGCGCGAAGCCGATGGATCGACGAAATTCGGCATCGGAAATAATTGCAGGATCTTTTCGCCGATCGGATCGATACGAGTGAGCGGAATTTTATTACCCGGAAACGCTTTCTGGCTATTCATCGGATCGTCGATCACGTCCAGCTTCCCGTTAGTATCGAACGTCTGTGAAAAATCCCCCGCGCGTTCGAGCGCCGTGGGCACCGTCACCTCTTTGGTGCCGTAGCTCACCTTTTGTTCCTGAAATTCCTGGGAGAAGAAAAAAAACAGTTTGGAACGGTCTGCATTGAAGTAGCGTGGAATGTAGATGGGGCCGCCGATCGTGTAACTGAAAATGTTGTAGCGGTACGGCGGCCGCGCAATCCCGTTGCGATTGTCGAAAAAGTTGTTCGCGGAAAGATCCTCGTGCCGGTAATACCAACCTGCCGAGCCGTGGTACTGCTGCCCGCCGCCCTTGGTGATAACGGTGATGGTGCCGCCCGAATTGCGCCCGTACTCGGCCGAGTAATTCGACATCAACACCTTGATCTCGCCCACCGAATCCATCGACGGCATCGTGTGCAGGCTCCCGTTCGACCCAGTGTCCAGATCCGTTACGCCGTCGATGGTCATGTTGTTCGAGTTCGACCGGTTGCCCGAGATGTAGATGTTGCTATTGCTGGTGGGCGACGGCGCTTCGCGGCTATCGCTGGTGTCGATGACGCCGGGCAGCAGACCCACGGCATCCATGAAATCGCGCCCGCGCAACGCCATGTTCTCCAGTTGCTGCGAGGTGATGACGCCGGCGCGCTCGCCCGATCCCAACTCCACCACCACCGCGTCCGCACTCACGGTAACCGACTCGCTCACCGCGCCGAGCGTCAGATGAATCGCGCCCAGCGCGCGCTGCTCGCCGGAGCTGATCTGAATGCCAGTCTGTTCGTAGCGCTGGAAGCCCGCCGCCGCGGCCGTGAGCGAGTACGTGGATGGCGCCAGATCGGGAAATGAAAAGAAACCGCTCGCGTTGGTCTTGGCCGTGCGAACGAATCCCTGCGAGCTGGTAAGCACCACGTCGATGCCCGGGATCGCCGCGGTCTGCGCATCCTGGACGCTGCCGGACAGCGAGCAGGAGATGTTTTGCGCGCGCGTCAGCAGCGCGCAAAAACCAAACACGAAAATCAGGCGCCTCACGATGGCCCCCCGAAACCTGGGAGCTATCGTACCACGAAATTACGTCCGTTCCGGCGCGGTCCCCAATTTCACCTTCACGGTCGAATTCCGCCCATTACGGAAAATCGTAAGCGTGATGGTATCGCCCGGCCGCTTGTGGCTGAGCGCGCGGGTCAAGGCGTCGGAGCGATCCACGGCTTGGCCGTCGATGCCGACAATGAAGTCGCCGCCCACGCCCACTTGCGTATTGCCGATCACCACCATTTGGCTGGCTCCACGCAATCCGGCATCGTCCGCCGTTCCGCCGGGCCGCACTTCCTGGATCAGCAGGCCTCCGCTCTGCGGCAGATCGAGCGCCTGGGCGAGGTCTCCCGCAATGTATACGTCGGTGATTCCCATCCACGGGCGCCCAAATTTCCGCCCGGCCGCGAAATCGTCCAGCATCGTCTTGGCGCGATTTATCGGCATCGCAAATCCGATTCCAATATTTCCACCCTCGCCCAAAATCGCCGTGTTGATTCCAATGACGTTGCCGAGCGAATCGAGCAGCGGTCCGCCGCTATTTCCAGAATTGATCGCCGCGTCGGTCTGGATCATCCCCTCCAGGTCCTGGCCGTTTTCGCCGCGAATCGTGCGTCCTACCGAACTCACGACGCCCGTGGTCAGCGTGCCGCTCAACCCGAATGGATTGCCGATAGCCAGCACCTTTTGCCCCACCTGCAACGCGTCGGAATCGTCCAGCCGCAGGAACGGAAGCTTCTTCCGCGGCGTAATCTGGACCAGAGCCAGGTCGTCCTGCGGATCGCGCACCAGAATCGCCGCCTTGTACTTGCTATGGTCGGAGAGCGTCACTTCCACCTGGCTGCTGCCGGAAATCACGTGGTAATTTGTGAGAATCTTTCCGTTGGCGTCGATTACGAAACCCGACCCCAGGTCCTTGGCCGGATACACTTCGAAGAACCACGTCTGGCGATAGACCGTGCTGGTGATGTACGCCGTCGCCTTGCTCGCCATCTTGTAAATCTCGATGCTGTTCAATTCCTCGGGCTGCAAGCCCGCCGTCCGCACCTCGGCCGGCGCGGTCCATAGCCGGCCCACGCCGATCACCGGCGATACCATCCGGCGCAGGCTCCAATCGTTGTGCGAAGTGACGTAGACGAACCCGCCAACCAGCAGCGCGGCAAATAATAATGTGCGCAATTTCATAGTAAAATACTTTGCAATTCCCGGTAAACCGACCGTGTTTGCTCCAGCGTATGCTCCTTTGCGCCCGACGTATCGATCACGTAGTCGGCAAGTTTCAATTTCTCCGATAGCGGCAACTGCCACCGCAGCCGCGCTTGGGCCTCCTCCAACGTGATCCCATCCCGGCCTATGGCGCGTTCCAGTTGTTGCGCCGGCTCGCAAACCGCCACAATCAGCCGGTCGTAGTTTTTCCAGCCGCCGGTTTCCACTAGTATCGCAGCTTCCACCACTACAATGCCTTCGGGATGCTCGCGCGTATACTCGTCGGCCAAGCGCCGCTCGCGCTCGCGCACCGGCGGATGAACCAACGCGGTCAGCTCCTCCAGCTTGGCTGCGTCCTCGAATACAATCGCGGCCAGCTTGCGCCGGTCGATTTCACCGTCTTCCCCAAGAATACCGCGGCCGAATTGCGCGACCACTCCGTCGTAGGCCTCAGCGCCTTTTCGCAACACCTGATGTCCCAGCTCATCGGCTTGAATCAGGAAGCAGCCCATTTCGGCCAGCGCGCGGCCGACAAAACTTTTCCCGCTCCCCAGGCCTCCGGTTAAACCGACGCGCAGCATCACCGCGCCATGTGCCGCTCGGCCAGCGCAACTGTGTTGGCCATCAGCATCGCGATGGTCAACGGCCCGACGCCGCCCGGCACCGGCGTAAACGCGCCCGCCTTTTCGGCTACGTCTACTGGATCGACGTCGCCCACCAACACGCTGCCCTTCTGCTCGAATGTCTCGAGCCGTTGCGGCGAGCGTCCGGCGAACAGGCGCTCCGCCTCCGCGCGATCCGTCACGCGATTCATGCCGACATCGATCACCGTCGCGCCCGGTTGAATAAAATCGCCGGTGACCAGCGCCGCGCGTCCCATCGCGGCGACCAGAATATCGGCGCGCCGGCATTCCCCGGCCAGGTCCGCAGTCTTCGAATGGCAGATCGTGACGGTCGCATTCTCATGCAGCAGCAGCAGCGCCATCGGCTTGCCGACAATGTCGCTGCGGCCCACTACGACTGCGCGTTTTCCGGATACAGGAATTTTGTAGGCGTGCAGCAATTCCATGATGCCCGCCGGTGTACAGGCCCGCGGCGCCGGACGCCCCGCCACCAGGCGGCCGACATTCACCGGATGAAACCCGTCGGCGTCCTTGTCGGGAGCCACCGCCTCCAGCACCCGCCGGCTGTCCACTTGCGGAGGCAGCGGCATCTGCACCAGGATGCCGTCAATCTCCGGCCGCCGGTTCAATTCCGCGACAATTTCGAGCAACTCGTCAGTCGAGATCGTCTCCGGCGGTGTAATTTTTTCGCTGTAGAATCCTAGCTCTTCGCATGCCTTCACCTTCCCGCGCACATAAATCTCGGAAGCCGGATTGTGCCCCACCAGCACCACCGCCAACCCAGGCGGCCGGCCGCCGGCAATCAATTTCCGCACCCGCGGCTTCAACGCATCGAGGATCTGCTGGCGCACACGCACGCCGTCGAGAATCTGCGCCATCCTCCGCAGAATAACACGCGGGGTGCTTGCCAGCCGATTCGCCCCCACATCCAATCCGGGCCGTAATCGTAACGGGCGCGCAGCCGCGTCGAACCGTATCGGAGCGGTTTGCTACGACAGATTGTTACGACGCGTGGTTTGCTACGACGCGTGTGACGCGTGTTACGACGCGATGACTTTGTTCTCGGTTTCTGCTAGCCTTATGAACAAGCTAAGCTTCGTGCGGGATGCCGCATGACATGGGTCTGCCATCCAGCTCGAACGGGTCCAAACTGAAAAGGGAGTCTAAATTATGATGAGGAAATTTTCGCTATTGATCGCGCTCGCGATCGCCTGCGGCGGGAGTCTGCCGGTCATCGCCC
>JBDTAT010000479.1:0-8081 GCA_039924505.1 Bryobacteraceae bacterium | reverse complement strand
CGGCGCGATGATGACACCCTATTTTCAAGATACGTTCAGGGTAACCAAAGGGCTGACGTTAAACTACGGTGTGCGTATCATGTACATGCCACTGCCCCATGATCAGCCCGGGTACGCGTCGGCCTTCGACCCGGCTAAATACAGCCTTTCGAAAGCTGCGACCGTAAACACAAATGGGACGCTTACGCTCACTCCGAACTACGATCCGCTCAACGGACTGATTTTCAATGGCGTCAACGGTGTACCTCTAAATTTCACAAGTGAGCATGAATGGTTTTTCCTTCCGACGGTTGGCTTCGCCTGGGATCCGTTCGGCCACGGTACGACGTCCGTGCGAGGCGGCTTCGGCGTGACTCGTACGCGGGTATTCACCGGCAACGATTGCACCTACGCTTGCCCTAATAATCCGCCATTCCTGCAGAATATAACCCTGCAGAACCCCCTGTTCCCCAGCCCGCTTGGCACAGGGACGGCGACGCCCCCGGCCACGCAGAACCTGTCCACGCTGGACTTCGCTAACCAGGCCCCGGCCGTTTACACCTACAGCCTGAGTCTGGAACATCAGATCGGAAACTGGATATTCAGCGTTGGAGGGTCCGGTAATCAGGTCCGGCACCGGGGTATCTCGCTCAATTGGAACCAACCGAAACCTGTGGGCGGACTCGACTACCCTGCCGATATCAACACTGGCACGTATCCGTACGTCTACGGCCCGTTTTACGGCTGGGGTAGTATATCGTCCTTTACGACCACCGGGAACGGCGAATGGCATGGATTGCTCCTATCCGCCCGGCACCAGGTCGGTCATGGCCTGTTCCTAACCGGCTCCTATACGTACTCGCATGGAATCCAGCAAGCTTTCGGCTCGGGTTTTGGCTCCCAAGGTGTACAAGACTCGTATAACGTGCGTGCGGATACCGGGAACTCGAGCGTGAACGTGGGCCAGTTGGCATCGTTTAGTTGGATTTACGACATACCCTTCATGTCGCACGCCAAGGGTGTTTCCCGCGCGCTGCTCGGGGATGGAAGTACAACGGCATTGCAACCTTCCGAAGTGGCTTCTCGCTGAATCCGGCACTGAGTGTCGCCAACCAGGGCCTTGCCACGCGCCCGGATGTGGTGAACGGCCAACAGCTAACGTACCCCCAGACCATCGGTCAATGGTTCAACACTGCCGTTTTCCAGAAACCGGCATTCGGGAAATTCGGCAATGCTGGCCCGGGCACCATTACGGGTCCCGGTCTCGTCAACTTCGACATGGGCCTCTACAAGGACTTCGCGTTCACTGAGAAGAGACGGCTACAGTTCCGATCCGAGTTTTTCAATGTGTTTAATCACACTAATTTTGGGAACCCGACTACCACGGTGGGCTCCGGCAACTACGGGCTAATCACGTCCGCTCTCGACGCTCGCATCATCGAGCTTTCGTTGAGATTGCATTTTTGATTGTGGGTGTCTAATGGGGAACACCCGAACGCTGCGATGATAGAATAGTCGGTTGCATGGGTGTCTCCGTTTTTGCCCTGGTTTTGCTCCAAGCGTTTCTCGGCAGCGATGCCGCAGCCTCTGCTGCGCGTTCGAAAGCCGAGAACCCTTTGCTGCCTGTTTCCGATCGCTGCCAAGCGTACGAGCAACTCATTCGGAACAACCCTTCGGACCCTTCCCTATATGCCGGCTACGCATCCCTCCTGATCGCCAACCGTGATTATTCACCGGCGCTCACGTGGATTACGAAAGGGCTCGCGGTGGCCCCGTCCGATAGTGGGCTACGGCTTCGCCAAGCGATCGCGCTGCATGCACTGAACAGACACCAGGAGTCACTGAAAATTCTGGAGGCGCTTCCTGCCTCCGGCGAGTCGATGTTCTACATGGGATTGGACGGTCGATCCCTGGGGGACCACAAGGGCGCGCAGAAGTACCTAGCGGAAGCCCGGGATTTGGGCCTCCGCGATCCATATGCCCTCTATTCGCTGATTGAGGAGGATCACGCGCTCGGCGATAAAACCGCTGGCCTTAACGATTTCCGATTGTTTTTAACGGACTGTCCCGACTCTCCCTGGCTCCATGTGTTGTATGCCAACGCTTATGTACAGAAGGGCAACGACGCCGAAGCACGCAAGGAGTATCAGGAAGCGCTTCACCTGAAGCCCGACTTGCCAGCTGTGAACTTTCGGTTAGGATTTCTGCTCTACGAGGACGGCGAGTATATTCCAGCGGCCGAGTGCTTTCGCAGAGAACTCGCTCTGAATCCGTCTTATTCCGATGCAAACATGTTTCTGGGACAAACACTCCACAACCTGGGCCGGGAGGAGGAGGCGATTGTTTATTTGCGGAAGGCTATTGCGCTCGATACCCGGTCGGAACTCGCATACAAGGCGTTGGTCGCGGCCCTCGGTGAGAAGGGTGATCTCGAGGGCGCTGTGGAGATCCTCAGAATGGCGGAGAAGGAGTTTCCAGCCGATCCCAGCTTTCCGGCCCAACTTGCCAGTATGCTCACAAGGCTCAACCGCGAGGAGGAGGCGTTAAAGGAGCAGGAGAAGTTCCGGGTGTTGAAGCAATCGGAACGAAGCCGCGAAAGGGCGATCGAGACGAAACGATGACTGTTTGGCTGTTCCTTTTGCTGTGGCCGGCGTCCAACAAGGCGGATGCTACTCAACGGCTCCTGCATTGCATCGAGAACCGCGACGCATCGTGTCTCACAAGTGAGCTAAAGTCTTCTCCCGGGAACGCCTCGCCTGCGTATTTTTCCGCGGCCGCCGAGGCATATCTGCGGCTCGGCCGTAATGCGGAAGCGATCGCCGCCATCGAAGCAGCCGTAAAGAGCAAACCCAATGACTACGATCTGGTGATGCAGCAGGGCCGCACATATCAGCGCTGTGGCGACCAGATAAATGCGATTCAATCCTTTCTGCTCGCGGCTAAACTCAAGCAATCCTCCGAGGTCTTCTACGAACTTGGCTTGAGCTTCTTTCTTCTGCATGAATATGAGCGCGCCGGCAAACATTTCACACATGCCGTGCAATTGGATGACAAGAATCACAAAGCTGAATTCATGCTAGCTGTTATCGATATTTTGAAGGACGGGAACGAAGCCGGCGCGAAGACTCATTTGGAACGGGCGTTGGCAATTGAGCCCAACAATCCGCACTACTTGCTGCATTACGGAGTCTTGCTGATGGAACGCAACGAGGGGGATGCTGCCGCAGCCGTGCTCGAAAAGGCGGTGAAAGCGGACCCTTCGAACCCGCTCGCCCACTTCAACCTTGGCCGACTTCGTCGTCAAATGGGTGACATCCCGGAGGCAAGGACTGAACTGGAGCTCGCCGTTCGGCTGCGTCCTGAGCTCGCCCGAGCGTACTATCAGTTAGCTTCGGTATATCGTGCGCTGGGTGAGACGGCGAAGGCGAAGGACGCAATGGAACAGTTCCTGAAGTTCAAGAACCAGGACCGCGCGGATGACCCTGTGGGCAGCCCACCATCCTATGCGTTTCGTGACCAGCCGGTCCAATGAGTGGATGCTTGCTAACGCGCCGCACTTTGTTCGCAACGCTCATGGCGGCTCCGGCTCTCCGCGGGCAGGGTGTCGCTTCGCGCGGACTGCATGCCGCTCCTCGAAGCAAGCTCTCGGGCGTACCGTTTGAGTCCAAGCTGACGGATATCTCCGAGACCGCCGGACTCCTAAAGCCTGCCATTTGCGGCGGGGTCAATCAGAAGGACTACATTATCGAAGTTGTCGGCTGCGGCGTAGCGTTCTTCGACTACGACAACGACGGCTGGATGGATCTTCTCATTCTGAGCGGCTCACGTCTCGACGGAAGCGCGCCGGATTCGACGAATCGCCTCTATCGCAATAATCGCGACGGTACCTTCACCGAGGTGACTGCGGAAGCAGGCCTGGTACGGCACGGCTGGGCAACCGGTGTCACAGTGGGCGATTACAACAACGACGGGTACGAAGATCTTTTTATTACGTACTGGGGGCAAAATGTTCTATATCGAAATAACGGAAACGGAACGTTCACGGATGTAACCAAGGAGGCGGGGTTGGTTACTGCTACCCAGCAATGGGGCTCCGGGTGCACGTGGGTGGATTACGATCGTGACGGGCACTTGGATCTTTTCGTCGCCCACTACACCGGCTTCGATCTTGCAAAAACGCCCAGAGCCGGAGCAAGCCCCAATTGCAACTGGAAAGGCGTTGCGGTGAGTTGCGGTCCGCTCGGGCTTCCTACGACGCGGCCTCGTCTTTATCACAACAACCGCGATGGAACATTCACCGATGTCAGCGCGCGTTCGGGCGTAGGCAGTGCGACCGGCAGTTACGGGTTGACTGCGGTAACAGCCGACTTGGATAACGACGGCTGGCCGGACATTTACATGGCTGGGGATTCCACGCCGAGTCTCTTTTTCCATAATCGAAAGGATGGAACTTTTCGCGAAGAGGCGCTTCTTCGGGGTATCGCTCTCAGCGAAGACGGGATGGAGCAGGCAGGCATGGGCGTCGCCCTCGGCGACTATAACCTAGACGGAAACATCGATATCCTAAAGACGCACTTTGCCGATGATACCCCGGTGCTGTATTCGAACGACGGAAAAGGCAACTTCTCTGATTCGACCATCCGGGCCGGCTTGGGGGTTGAGACTCGATACGTGTCGTGGGGGACGGGAATCGTCGATATGGATAACAATGGCCTTCCCGACCTGTTTGTCGTGACGGGAAATATCTATCCCGAACTGGAGCGTACATTGCCCCGGTACCCGTACCGCACGCCCCGCTTGGTATTTCGGAACCTGGGTGACGGACGTTTCGAAGAACTCATCGACGATGCCGGATCAGGCGTTGCCGCCGCGCACTCGAGCAGGGGGTGCGCTTTCGGTGATTTCGACAACGATGGCGATGTCGACGTGTTGGTCTGGAACATGAATGAGCCTCCCTCACTGCTACGTAACGACGTAACCAGCGGCGGTCATTGGCTGAAAGTGCGTCTGGTGGGTGTTCAGACTAACCGAAGTGCGATCGGATCGCGAGTGACAGCGCGATATGGCGATCGATTGCAGGCTCAGACGGTCACGGCTCAGGCCAGTTTCCTGTCGGCGAATGATAAGAGGCTGCATTTCGGCTTGGGGGACGCCACATCGGTCGAGGTGACAGTGCGGTGGACGAACGGCAACATCGAGCACGTCGGCAAAGTGCCGGTGGATTGCCTTGCAACGATTCGCGAGGGCCACGGTGTCGTCCGTACCGACCCGATGAAGCGCTAGCTTAGCTACTTCGCGGTGCAAAATACCGCGCCTTGACAAGCTGATTCCGCCCCCAGCGACGTTTCGACTGGTTTGGTCTGGCTGAATTCCGATCCATTCGGGCTACCTAGGCCGGACTTAAGACGCATAGCACGTGCCGAAACCTATGACCTCAAGAAAGCCGCGCAAAACAAAAAAGTAATGGCCCACATCGCCCCGAATCTTCGGGTCTGAACGGGCGGGTTCCCATGACGTCGCATTACGGGAATATGGGCGGCGAGAAGTTACTGGAACAAGTTTTCAAAGCCCCACGGTGGCAGCGTGGAAAGGAGGGCGCAACGTAACGCGCTCCGGGAGCCACGTGACACTTCCATCTACTTCTGTCGTGAGCCGGAAGCTCTGACTAAAATGACGACCGCTGGAATCCCCAAACTCCACCGTGACGGAGTCGAGCGGGTCCGGCACCATCGCCCCGGCTCGAATTGTGTCCCAGAGCGCCGCGCCGGAGTTCGGTTGCCGTTGAGCGACGCTAATCGATCTTTGTTCCGTGGCCTTTGAGGGTATCGAACCGAATTTCGAATTGAGAAGGAAAATTTCGTGATGCTCTTCGTGAATGAGTGGCCCAATCTCAACGTTCACAGCGGCAGACTCGCCGTCGTTTGTGAGGGACAGTGTCCGGTCGAAACCGCTCTTCGGACATCTCACAATCAATTTGGGGCAATCCTTCAAAACGTCTGGACCTGTCGTTTCAACGGTCGGTGTTCTGCGAGGTCTGCTTCTGAAATAGAAGTAGATCAATCCGGCAAAAGTCATTAAGTAAAGAACCACGCTCAGAAACAACAGAATCTGCGTCAGTTTTCCGGTGGGGAATTGAACGCCAATGTAAACAAGCAGTGTCGCAAGACCACCAAGTCCGCCTGCAACTAAGGAGTAAAAGCTAATCGTTTCCCGGAGCTTGGACATTTGGCCAGCCTATCACACGCAGATGAGCCCACAAGATTGTGGCTCTATGGTAGATAAGTCGCCGAATACTGCGTGCCGCATCGGGGTGCAGCAGCCCCGCCCTCTCGCGCTTGCTATCCTTTACTCTATGCTTTCCCGTCGCGCCTTCCTCGGTTCTTCGGCGCTCGCGGCCACTCAACTCTTCGCGGCGCCATCCCCGGCGAAAGCTCCTTCGGGCGCTCTCGAAACACTTGGCGGCGCCGCGCTCCGCGAAGCCAAAAAGCAGAAGGCCGCGTACTGTGATATCCGCATCACCCGCTATCGCGATCAGCAGCTCGCGCTGCGCATGTCGCCTGAGCACGGCACCGGAAAAACTCTCGAAGTCCCCGGCGTCGAGGAGCAATCGAGCTTCGGCTTCGGCGTCCGTGTCATCGCCGATGGAGCCTGGGGCTTCGCCGCCTCGCCTATCGTCACTCCCGCCGAAATCGTGCGTATCACACGCGAAGCCGTAGCCATGGCCCGCGTCAACGCGACGCTTCGCAAATCTCCCCTTCAGCTCGCGCCCGTAAAAGCATATCGGGACCGCTGGGTGTCGCCCTTCACCGTCGATCCGTTCGAAGTCTCACTCGACGAAAAGCTGGCTCTTCTCCGCGGCGTCTCGGCCGAAATCAAAAAGGAGCGGCGCGTCCACACCAGCCTCGCCACCCTCAACTTCCGCTCCGAAGATAAGTACTTCGCGTCTTCCGAAGGCTCCTCCATTCAGCAGTACATTCTCCAGACGTACGGCCACATCACCGGCAGCGCCGTCGACATCTCCAAAGGCATCGCCCGCTCGCGCAATTACGTCCCCACGCAGCGCGAGGCCGGATGGGAGTACGTCGCCACTATGAACCTGATGGAAAACGCCGCCCGCATTCGCGAGGAGGTGGTCGAGCATCTCGCCGCTCCGCCCGTTCAACCCGGCAAGAAAGATCTCATTCTGCTGCCCAGCCACTTGTTCCTCACCATTCATGAAAGCGTCGGCCATCCCACCGAGCTCGATCGCGCTCTCGGCTATGAAGCGAATTACGCCGGCACCAGCTATCTCACGCCCGCTAAAATCGGATCCCGCATCGCCTCCCCACTGGTTTCCTTTTACGGCGATCGCACGCAGCCCGGCGCTCTCGCTACCGCCGGGTACGACGACGACGGCGTGAAGGCCACGCGATTCCCCATCGTCGATCGCGGCATCTTCCGCCATTTCCAGACCACGCGCGAGCAGGCGCATCTAGTTGGCGAAACCGAATCGCGCGCCTGCTCGTTTGCCGACTCCTGGGCCACCATGCCGTTTCAGCGGATGCCCAACGTCTCGCTTCAACCTGGCGATTCCAACGTCACGCTCGACGATTTGATCTCCGGAGTCGATGACGGAATTTTGATCGATGGCCGCGGCAGTTATTCCATCGATCAGCAGCGCTACAACTTTCAATTCGGCGGCGACGCATTCTGGGAAATAAAGGGCGGCAAAAAGCGCGGCATGATTTCGCGCGTCTCCTACCAGGCGCGCACTCCGGATTTCTGGCGATCCTGCGACGGGATCGCCGGTCCTAGCTACTGGGAGCTATACGGCACCACCGGCGACGCCAAGGGTGAGCCCATCCAGATAAACTCCATCAGTCACGGCTGCTCGCCCGCGCGCTTCCGCCAGGTGAACGTCATTCTCACGGATTGAAACATGCTGACGCCGGAACAGGTCCACGACCTCTGCGCGAAAGCGCTCTCCTATTCCACGTTTCCGGAGTGTTCGGTCAACGTCACCTCCACTGAGCAGACCTACACGCGCTTCGCCAACAACGGCATCACCATGGCGGGGTTCTCCACCCGCAATTCCATCGTCGTGCAATCGACGCGCGACGCCA
>JBDTAT010000478.1:0-9900 GCA_039924505.1 Bryobacteraceae bacterium | reverse complement strand
GCGCGGTGATCGCGCGCAGGAGCGCGAAGTCGCCATCTCCTTGGCCGGCCGGTCAAACAGGAAGGCAGCTTGATTCGTATTTGGATAAAGACATCGTCCACAGTAACGCGAGCGGGTTTTGAGTCCTTGCTGGAGGGCGTCGAGGGAATCGACGTGGCGGACTCTCTGCCCGAGGCGGACGTAATTCTAAGCGAAGAACTACCAAACGGACCAGAACCGCACGGGCCGGCGCCCGTCGTCGTCTTGACGGACAGCTCCCTCACTTGGCGGAGCTTCCAGATTGGGGTGCGCGCGATCTTGCCCCGCGAAGCCGGACCGGAACAAATCATTGCGGCGCTGTATGCGGCGGCCGCTGGACTGATGGTTGTCCCGGCGGAATCCAGCTCCCTGGCGATCCCGTCCGGAGCTTCCGAAGCGGAAGTCGAGACGCTGACCCCCAGAGAAATCGAAACCTTGGAGATGCTCGCGGAAGGGCTAAGCAACAAACAGATCGCCGCCCGGCTCAGCATCTCCGAACACACCGCAAAGTTCCACGTAAATTCCATCCTCGGCAAGCTCCAAGCCGGCACACGCACCATGGCCGTGATGCGCGGAATCCGGCTGGGATTGGTGAAGGTTTGAGAGATGACGCCGCGGCGTATCGTTTCAAGACCTGGAGTTAGAATGGAGCCGCCGGCGCGGGTTGCGCACCACCAAACGCCCTTCGCCCTTACCGAATCGTCCCACTCCCCACGGGCGGTGTTAGAATGGTGCTTCATCTCGCTTGGTTTTATTTTTAGTCGTTTCAAGCGATAAACTACACACGGAGCATAACGGACAAACATGGCAGTTACAGGGGCAGGTCTGGAAGGCGTTGTCGCGGCGGAATCCAAAATCTGTTACATCGACGGCGACGCGGGCATCCTCAGTTACCAGGGTTATAACATTCACACCTTGGCGGAAAACGCCACTTTCGAGGAGGTTGTTTATCTCCTCTGGCACGGTCGCTTGCCCAAACAAGCTGAATTGGACGAGCTGAAAACCGCCCTCGCCGCCTCGCGCGCCATCCCGGCGCCGGTCACGGAATTTCTCCGCGGCGCCGGCAAGTGTGCTCCCATGGACGTATTGCGCACTGCCGTTTCCATGCTCGGCCTCTACGATCCGGACGCGAGCGACAACTCCGACGCCGCCAATGTCCGCAAGGCGCAGCGTCTGATGTCCCAGACCTCCACCATCGTCACCACATTCGATCGCCTGCGTAATGGCAAGCCGGTTGTCGATCCCGATCCCAAACTCGGCTTGGCCGCGAATTTCCTCTACACACTCGCCGGCAAACGCCCCGACAGTGTCATGGAGCACGCCTTCGACATCGCCCTCACTCTCCACGCCGATCATGAGTTCAACGCATCCACGTTCGCCGCCCGTGTCACCGCCGCCACGCTCTCCGACATTTTCTCCGCTGCCACTTCCGCCATTGGCGCTCTGAAAGGTCCGCTCCACGGCGGCGCCAATGAAGAGGTCATTCGCATGTTGCTCGAGGCCGGCACGGCCGAGCGCGCGCTCGCCCTCGTCAAAGACCGTCTGGAGAAGAAAATCAAGATTCCGGGTTTCGGCCATCGCGTCTATCGCACCGAGGACCCCCGCGCCACGCACCTCCGCGCCATGTCCGAGGAACTCGGCAAGCGCACCGGCCATCTCGATCTCTATCTCACTTCCAAGCAGGTCGAGAGCCAGATCAAACAGCTTAAGGGCCTCAACGCAAACGTCGATTTCTACTCCGCGTCCACGTATTATTCGCTCGGCATTCCCATCGACCTCTTCACGCCAATCTTTGCCGTCAGCCGCATGTCCGGCTGGACCGCGCACATCATCGAGCAGTATCGCAACAACCGTCTCATCCGCCCGCGCGCCGACTACACCGGGGAGCCGGTCGGCAAGACCTGGACTCCCATCGCCGCCCGTTAGCCGCCGGCCCCATGTACGATCTCGCCTTCTTTCGCGCCAACCTGGAGCCCGTCGCGCGCCGCTTGGCCGACCGCGGTTTCGCGCTCGATCTCGACCAGTTCCGCGCTCTCGACGCCGAGCGCCGCGCCACTCTCACCGAAACCGAGCAGCTAAAGGCGCGCCGCAATTCCGACAGCATCGCAATCAGCAATCTCCGCAAGCAGGGCGCCGATACGGCGCCGCAGCAAGCCGAAGTGCGCGCGCTGGGCGAACGCATCGCCGCTCTCGATGAAAAGGTCAAGGCGCTCGACGAGTCGTTCCGCGCCATGCTTTCCGCCATTCCCAATACGCCCCATGAGTCCGTGCCCACCGGCCGCACCGCCGACGACAACGTCGAAATCCGCCGCTGGGGCACGCCGCGCGAATTCGATTTCCCCGCGCAGCCGCACTGGGACCTCGGCGCGTCCCTCGGCATTCTCGATCTGGAGCGCGCCGCCAAAGTCACGGGCGCGCGTTTCGCCGTCTACTGGGGTCTCGGCGCGAAACTCGAGCGCGCCCTTATTAACTTCATGCTCGACGTCCATACCCGGCAGCACGGTTATACCGAAGTCCTGCCGCCATTCATCATTAATTCGGCGAGCCTCTACGGCACCGGCCAGCTTCCGAAATTCGCCGAGGATCTTTTCAAGCTCGAAAATCACGATTACTGGCTCGCCCCCACGGCTGAAGTTCCGGTGACGAATCTGTACCGCGACGAAACGCTGGACGCCGGCGCGCTGCCCATTCGCCTCTGCGCCTACACGCCCTGTTTCCGAAGCGAGGCCGGATCTTACGGCCGTGACGTCCGCGGCATCATCCGTCAGCACCAGTTCCAGAAAGTAGAGATGGTGAAATTCGCCCGTCCCGACCAGAGCTATCGGGAGCTTGAAACTCTCACCGCCGACGCCGAAGACATTCTCCAGCGCCTCGGTCTGCCCTACCGCACCGTCGTGCTCTCCACCGGCGATACCGGTTTTTCCTCCGCAAAAACTTACGACATTGAAGTCTGGCTTCCCGGCCAGAACGGCTACAAGGAAATTTCCTCTTGTTCGAATTTCGAGGCGTTTCAAGCCCGCCGCGCCAACATCCGCATGAAGTCCGGCAAAGGCAAATCCGAATACGCCCACACGCTCAACGGCAGCGGCCTGGCCGTTGGGCGAACCTGGGTCGCCATCGTAGAAAATTACCAGCAGAAGGACGGCAGCATCCAAATCCCCGAAACTCTGCAACCGTACCTGGGCACCGACCGCATCACACCACCCAACCGCTGATCGTTCGGCGTGCAGGACATATTCATGGTTCGGTACGTCCACGCCCGGCGCATTATGCTCATCGGAAGGAGGAGTTGCGGAAGCAGCCTGTCTCCGAATTAGAATTAACGGTCGGGGAGGATGGTGTAGTGGTAGGGACCCGTTAGGGGGATGATATTGCCCATCCAATCTGTGGGGTCGGTCCAATTGGCCGGCGGCAAATCGGAGAGGTCCCACTTCAGGGCGAAGCCGGGGATCACTGCGGAATGCAGGTTGCGCGATAGCGGATCGTCAAATGCGGCGCGCAGGCTCGCCGGGGTATTGGTCAGTGAAACGGATTTGATGCGGGGATCGACGTCCGCGGCCAGTAGCGCCCAGATGCCCGGGACGCCGTTGGCCACAATCTCAAGGTGCGAGATATCTACGTCCGGACGTTGCGCCAATAGGTCGACGCCACAGAGAATATCGTGCGCGCGGTCGGCGGGAAGGTTGCGGCCGATCAGCGCATCGCGCGTGTTGGCGAGCCAATCGCCCGACAGGCGTCCCCCATCCTGAAATGGAAGCCCGCGCGGAACCAGGATCAGTACGGCCTCGCCGTGGTCCAGCCGGTCCAGCGCCGTCGCCGAGGCTTTCAGTTCCGTCTGTACGACGACGACGCCCGGGTGCGTTCCGGTGGCCGGAGGAACCAGCAGGCGCGCGGTGAGCTTCAACCCCGGGTCGGTCTCAAACAGGATGCTGTGATCTTCGGATTGCTTCACGACGCGTGGCGGCGCGGGATGAATCAGCCGCATCAGTTCCGCGCGCAACTCCTCGCCGCTTCCGTGTTGTTTCCGGTGCTCGAACTCGTCGCGAATCACCTCTTGAATATCGCGGCTCTGCAGGGACGTCGAAACCTGCCCCGTGCTGGTTGCACGAAACTCGTAGTCCGGGAAAAATTCCACCGGCAGTTCCTTGCTCGATCCGTGGCCGTTCTTCAGCCAGTGGATCATCCAGTCGTAAATGGCCTCGCGCACGACCAGCGGAGTTCCGTGGCCGCCGGGGCCGATTACCCACTTTATTCGATCGCCGGCGTTGTAGATCCGGTACCACCCGCGCGCCTCATCGTAGACGATTCGTGCGGCCGCCGGCGTGAAGAAATCCTTCTCCGTCGATGTCATCAATAATGGCTTGGGCGCGAACAGCTCCACGTAATCGGTTTCGTCGAGACCGGAGGAAATAAACGACGGAAGACTCTGCTCGGAATCGCCCACCGGTCCGGAGAACAATAGTTTGTACGAATTTAAGTAGCACGACACCGCGGCCACCTGAATGCGCGGGTCCAGCGCGGCAATGTACGTCGTTAGCGTTCCACCTCCCGAACATCCGGTGGCGCCGAGATGCTTGGCGTCAACCTCCGGAAGACTGGCGAGATAATCGAGCGCGCGCGTCGCGTCCCACAGCCGATAGCGGGCGAAACTGCCGCCGGTCAGCAGGCTCTGCGCGCCCGCTAAAATATGCTGCTCCGTGGAACCGCCCGCCAGCGATTTGCCGGCGCGCGCGTCGAACGCCTGCAATCGCTCGCCCTGCCCCATCGGATCGTAGACCAGCACCACGAAGCCTTTCATCGCAAGGTTCGCCGCGATGCGCTGCTCGACTGACTTGCCTTCGTCCCAATGGCCCAGCGGAATCAGGATGCCGGGGTAATGCTCACCACGGATCAGCGGCTTGGGTTTGTAAAGATTGGCCGTCACAAAAAATCGCGGGAGGCTTTCGAAATAGAGCTTGTCGATGGTGTAGCCGTCCGCGCCGATCTTGCCAGTGATGTGCGGATTCAGCGGTCCTTGGTAATCGGGAAGGCCGCCCATCAGCTCTAGAATTTTGGCGCGCACCGCGACGCGGCGGCGCTCGGCGTCGTCGGTCGAATGAATCGCGGCGATCTTTGTATCGCGATGGCTCAGTTGTTGCTGCGCGATTCCATCCATCCAATGGAGCAGCGCATCGGACGGATTCATTTGCAGAAAAGCGAGTAGCGTCAGGGCTAGCATCGACGCCTATTGTACGAGTTTCTCCAGGATGCCGGGGATCTCAAAGACCGCGCGGTTTTCGAGCGCCCCGGCGTTGGCGCGGAACTGATCGAAGGCGTCCGGCTGTAGCAGTTCGCGCACCGCGTCCGCGATGTGCTGGAACGACGGGACGACGATGCCCGCGCGCTGTTCCAGAATCCACTCGGTGTTAAAGCGTTCCTGCGGCAGCGTCCACGCGTTGCGTTCCACGATAACCGGCAGCTTCATTTGCAATGCTTCGCTGATGCTTCCCGGGCCAGGCTTGCCGATGAAAAAGTCGGCCAGACGCATGTAGTATGGAATTTCGGTCGTGAACTCCTCGACAAAGATGGGGATTCGCAACTTACGCGCCCGCAGCGCCTCAGCCAACGATTTGTTGCGGCCGCAAATCAGGATGAGTTGCAGGTCCATCCCCGACCGGTCTAGAACATCCGTGATCGTGCGCATCGCATTCGATCCCTGGCCGCCGAACAGCACGAGTCCGGTGCGAAGATCCGGCTGTAATCCCAGACGCGCGCGTCCGGCATCGCGATCCACTGTAACCGGCTCATAGAAATTCGGCCGCAGTATCATTCCCGAGACGCGAAACACGCGTCTATCGGGGTAGCCGATGGCGCGAGCCTGCTCCACCGCGCGGCCCGTTCCACAGATCAGATATTGCGCCTGCCTCTCCATCCAGAAGTGGGGCGGGTAGTCCGCCAGGTCGGTGAGGATCGTCACGTACGGGGTTCCCGGGAGGGCGGCCTGCAGGCTCTCAAACATCGCCCGATTGAAATTGGGCACCAGCGACACTACCAGATCCGGCTTCGTCCGCCGCCAATGCTCAGTGAGCAGCCGCACTTGCGCGCCATGGTAGAGCCGGATGACGCCGTGCATCGCGGTAAGCAATTGCGCCGAGCCGAGCGTCCATCCCCTCGCGAGCATCCGGTTGTAAAGGTCCTCCAATCGGACACCCGTGAGTTTCCGGAAGACGTCGAGCTGGTCGAGCACCTCCTGCAAATTCACCATGCGGATTTGCCACGGGCGCACTTGTTCGTCGACGACGGCTTTGAGCGCGGTAGCTGCGGCGCGATGGCCGCCGCCGGCGTCGAAGTAGAGGAAGTCGATCGTTTTCACGGGCAGCGTATGCAGACAAATGAGTGCGAGTGTGAATCCGCGAATCGCGCCGGTTTCCCCTCCACGGTATCAGGTTTCCGCTCCGATTTTCACGAAAACATTCGATTCCAAGAATGTTTTATCCAGCCGTCACCGCTCTGTAATGGGCGGGGCGTACAAGGGAAGCATGGCGATGGCCGCTCAAGGACTAGTAAACTGGTGGAGGAGGGGTACGCCGGGCATCATGCTCCACCAGATTTCCATCCGCGAGCATAGCTTGATGCGCCGCATTAATGGATGGCGGCCTCCACGCTGGATTCGCTGGTGGATGCTGATTGCCACCCGCTGCGGGGATGGCTGGTTGTGGGTGGCCATGGGCTTGGCAATTCTCGCGTTCGGCGATGAGCGCCGCTGGGCCGCGGTAGCCGCCGCCGGCGTGGCCGCGGCCGCCGGTATCGTGTTGTTCAAATTCCTAAAACACGCGACGGGCCGTACGCGTCCGGTGGCGCCGCACTGCTGGGCGAAACTCCTGCCGCCGGACCGGTTCTCGTTTCCTTCCGGCCATTCCATTACCGCGTTCGCCGTTGCGCTGGCGCTCGGCCTGTTCTATCCCTCGCTGCTGCTCGGATTGTTGTTCTGCGCCATCAGCGTTGCCGTATCGCGCATTATGCTCGGACTCCATTTCCTCAGCGACGTCATCGCCGGATCGGCTATCGGCTCGCTTCTCGGATACGCCGCCTTCGCGCTCTTCGGGTAGACCGGCGTATCCGGCTGCTATCGTTGGCATGTGGCCGCAATTTTGATTTTCCTGGGCACCTATCTGGTGCTGGCCATCGGACGTCTCCCCGGCTTTCGCGTCGACCGCACCGGCGCCGCCATCATCGGCGCCAGCCTCATGATCGGCGCGAACGTTCTGACGCTCGACGCCGCATACCGCGCCATCGACTGGAACACCATCATTCTACTTTTCGGCATGATGATCGTGGTTGCGAACCTGCGCCTCTCCGGTTTTTTCGCCGCCGTCGGCGAGCGCGTCGTCGCGCGCGCGCACCGGCCGGTCGCGCTGCTCGTTGCCATCGTGCTGGTCTCGGGTTTCTTCTCGGCGTTTTTCGTGAACGACACGATGTGCCTGGCGCTGACGCCGCTGGTGCTTGAAATCGCCGTCTCCCTCGGCCGCAATCCGGTTCCGTATCTGCTGGCCGTCGCCATGGCATCGAATGCCGGCAGCGTCGCCACCATCACCGGCAATCCGCAAAATATGCTGATCGGGAATTTTTCCGGCATCCACTACCGGGCGTTCTCCGCCGCGCTTGCGCCGGTGGCGGCCATCGGTCTTGTGCTCACGGTGGCGGCAATTTATCTTGGCTACCGGAAGGAATTCAGACGATCCGAGGCCGTTGCGATCCCGCTCCATCCCGTGCGCGTGAACCGCGTGCTGCTGTGGAAGTCGGTGGTGGTCTCGGCCGGCATGATCGTCTTTTTCTTTGCCGGCTGGCCTGTGCCGAAGGTGGCGATTGTAGCCGGCGCGTTGCTGCTGCTGACGCGGCGATTGAAACCGGAAAAAGTCTACGCCCAGGTGGATTGGCCGCTGTTGGTGATGTTCTGTGGCCTGTTCGTCGTCGTCGCCGGCGTCGAGACCAGCTCGCTTGAAACCGTGTTCGCCGCGCTCGCCGCCCGTGCGCATTTGGACCAGCCGCTGGCGCTTAGCGGATTGGCCGCTTTGCTATCGAACATTGTCAGTAACGTTCCGGCCGTGCTGGTCTTCAAGCCGTTGATCGCGCACCTGGCCGATCCGCGCCGCGGCTGGCTGCTTCTGGCGATGTCGTCGACGTTCGCCGGGAACCTGACGATATTGGGGTCCGTCGCGAACCTGATCGTGATCGAGCGCGCCCGCGGGCAGGTGACGATCGGTTTCTGGGAGTATGCGCGTGTCGGCATACCCCTTACGTTGGCCACAATTCTGATGGGCGCGTGGATGCTTTCATAAATGCTTCACGGCGATGCCACCGGAGTTGGATGCCGGTCCGTGGCAGAAGTCGTGAAGGTCCGTCGGCCGACGTGCGGTGCGCTTGGCGGATCTTGTGAACGGAAGGGAGGCGGCAATTCTGTTTAATCTTCGTTGGGCGGAATGGACCCACTTTGCAACTCGGAGGTTACCGGGGACGTTGGCTTTCCTCTCGAAATGCGCTATGAATACCGTGATGGCGTTCATCCCCAATCTCGCAACTTTGCCCGCTTCGCAACGCGCCCTGTGGACGGAGCTTGGAGGAACACGGGAGACGTTTACGCTTTGCGGTGGTACGGCTCTGGCGCTGCCGCTCGGACATCGAACATCGGTCGATTTCGATTTTTTCTCGAACGCCTCATTCGATCCCGATCGACAGGCGCAGTGGATTCCCTATCTCAGAGACGCCGAGCGGGTGCAGGTAGGGCAGGACACCTTGACATCCCGCGTCGATCGCGGCGGCCCGGTCCTGGTGTCGTTCTTCGCGGACTCAGTCTTGGACAGGTGGCCGCGCGAGACGGGGTGTGGAATATGCCGCTTCACGTCGCCTCGCTGCTCGACATCGCCGGAACCAATGCGGCGGTAGTGCAAAAGCGGGCAGAAGTGAACGACTATCTCGATATCGATGATTATCTTGATATTGATGCGCTGTTGCGGCAGGAGATTGACTTGCCCGCGATGTTGCGGCAGGATCGGTGGTTTACGGACGCAAGTTTAATCCCTTGATAACGCTTAAGGCGCTAAGTTGCTTTGACGATGTGCCGGCGCTGCCGATCAAAGTGCGTGTACGGCTGAGTAAAACCGTCGAAGCCGTCGATGTTACCAAGCTGCCGGTATTGACGCCCTATGCGAAGCGCCCCAGTCACAACTAAAATTCAACTCAATTTGCCATTAAATCAGCTACTTGCAAAACACCCGGTTCGGAACCGGCCCTTCGTCTGCTATTTTGAAACCGGAGAGAAATGCGAGTGGCCACTCAGCCTTTCCAAATGGTGTTTCCGAAACCCGGTGGATAGTAGGGTCCGCCGGGCGACGGAACAGGCATCGGTGTCTGAAAAAGAGAGAGCAAACCGTTACAAGTAGCCGGTCTTAAAGCGAACGGTTCCCGAAAATCGGCGTTTTCTTGGGCGGGAACGCTGATTCAAGGGAATCGCAAGCCGGCCGGTGTACCCGCGGTGAGCATTCTCTACACGCTGTGTGGGGACGGACTTCGGTTCGTCCCCATGCAGTCCATAAACAAAAGCGCACAACAAGCCGCGAGCCGTGGTGCCCGACGAACGAGAAATTTCCGGGTGCGGCGCGGCGGACGGATGGTTGTGCGCGAATTTATCAAGACTATCTGGAGGCCGAAGTGTGTCTGTGCTCGACTCCTTTGGTGGCCACCCGCGCTAGTAACCGCTCCGCTACCGTCGTGGCTTCTCAGCGACTCGCCCTTAGCTCGCTTCGTTACCCGGCGTTGGGACGCATCCGGGCTGGGGAATCGAGCCTTCCCCCCGGTGAGAGTTGCGGATCTTAGGACGTTACGGATTAAGTTGAGTCTCAAGCT